>DASSYU010000326.1:0-5810 GCA_035703125.1 Pseudolabrys sp.
CGCCGCCCTGCTGGTGCTCGAGGCCCTCGATCACGCGCGCAGCCGCGGCGCGGATATCCTGGCCGAGATCGTCGGATTTGGAATGAGCGCCGACGCGAAAGATCTGACCGCCCCCGACCCGGATGGAATGGCGCGAGCCATGACCGCGGCGTTGGCGGATGCAGCTCTGCCTCCGGACATGATTGATTATGTCAACGCGCACGGAACGGGCACGACTGCCAACGATCAGGCCGAGACGGTCGCCTTGCATCGCAGTTTCGGCGTCCATGCGCGGCAACTTGCAATTTCGTCGACGAAATCCGTTGTCGGTCACACGCTTGGCGCCGCGGGCGCACTAGAATTTGTCGCCGCCATCATGGCTATTCGTGATGGTATCGCGCCGCCGACCATGAATTACCTCGGGCCGGACCCTGACTGCGATCTCGACTATGTTCCAAATGAAGCGCGGCGCATGCCCGTGCGCGCGATCCTAAATAATTCCTTCGCGTTCGGCGGATTGAACGCCGTTTTAGCGGCGCGCCAATTCGCAGGGTGATCTGGCGTGACAGCCGCTTGGCTTGGACAGAGTCACCTAGATATGAGTTTTAGCCACTCGTCCTCAGTGAGCACCTTCACGCCGTGCTTTTTGGCCTCGGCGAGCTTCGATCCGGCACCCGGGCCGGCGATGACATAATCGGTTTTCTTCGAGACGGAGCCGGCAGCCTTGGCGCCGAGGCGCTCGGCCTGCGCCTTGGCTTCCTCGCGTGTCATCTTTTCCAGCGAGCCGGTAAAGACCACGGTCTTGCCGGCAATCGCGCTGTCTGTTTTCGGCTTCTCGGCGTCGAGCACCTCGACCTGCTTCTTCAGCCGCTCGACGATGCCGCGGTTGTGGCTTTCCCCGAAATAGGCCCTTACCGCCTCGATGACCGTGTCGCCGATCTGATCGAGCGCATCCATGTCGGCGGCGGCCTCCGCGTCGCCTTTGGCGATCTTCGAGCAGGCATCGTGGAAGGCCTGCCATGACCCGTAGCCGCGGGCAAGCGCCAGGGCCGTCGTCTCGCCGACATGGCGGATGCCGAGCGCATAGATGAAACGGTCGAGCGCAATCGTGCGCCGCGTGTCGATGGCGTCGAACAGATTGCGCACGGACGTTTCGCCGAAGCCTTCCTCCTCAAGCAGATCTTTCCTGTGCTTTTTCCCCAGCGTGAAGATGTCGGCCGGCTCCTTCACCCATCCGTTCTCGAAGAACAGCTCGATCTGCTTCTCGCCCAGGCCCTCAATGTCGAAGGCCCGCCGCGAGCAGAACAGCTTCAGGTGCTCGATCTTCTGGAACGGACAGGCGAACTCACCGGTGCAGCGGGCACGAGCACCCTCCTCGCCGGTCGCGGTCTCTTCGCGCACCACGTCGGTGTGCAGATAGCACGGGCATTTCTTGGGATATTTATAGGGTTTTGCGTCTTTCGGCCGCTTGTCGATCACCACGTCGACGATCTGCGGGATGACGTCGCCGGCGCGCTGGACGATCACGGTGTCGCCGATGCGGATGTCACGGCCTTCGCGGAGAATCTCGCCTTTGCCGCCGACGCCTTTGATGTAGTCCTCGTTATGCAGCGTCGCCATCGAGACCACCACGCCGCCGACGCTGACGGGCTCAAGCTGCGCGGTCGGGGTGAGCACCCCGGTTCGACCGACCGTGATCAACACATCGCGCATCACCGTCATGGCCCGCTCGGCCGGAAATTTGTGCGCGACCGCCCAACGCGGCGTCCGCGAGACAAAGCCAAGCCGCTCCTGCCAATCGATGCGGTCGATTTTGTAGACGACACCGTCGATGTCGTAATCGAGCTTGGCGCGGCCTTCCTCGATCTTGCGATGGAAGGCAATCAGCTCGTCGGTCGAGCGGCAGAGCCTGGTCAGCGGATTGGTCTTGAATCCGCAGGCCTCGGACCACTTGATCATGCCCGTCTGGGTGTCTGCCGGCATGTCGCTCATTTGCCCCCAGGCATAAGCGAAGAAGCCGAGCGGCCGCGACGCCGTGATGTTGGGATCCTTCTGGCGCAGCGACCCCGCCGCCGAATTGCGCGGGTTGGCGAAAATCTGACCGCCGGACGCCTTCTGTCGTTCGTTCAGTTCGAGAAATGCGCCTTTGGTCATATAGACCTCGCCGCGCACCTCGCAGACTTTCGGCACGTTCCTGCCCTTGAGCTTCTGCGGCACGTCCTTGAGCGTGCGGATGTTGGCGGTGACGTCTTCGCCCTCGGCGCCGTCGCCGCGCGTTGCGGCCGTCACCAGTTCGCCGCCCTCGTAGCGCAGCGACATCGACAGGCCGTCGATCTTCGGTTCGGCGCTGAACGCAACCTCCTCGCTCTCGTCGAGCTTCAGGAAACGCCGGATGCGGGCGACGAAGTCGACAACATCCTCGTCCGAGAAGGCGTTGTCGAGCGACAACATCGGCAGCGCGTGCCGCACCTTCTTGAACTTGCCACTGGGCGTCGCTCCGACCTTCAGGGACAGCGATTCAAGGGTACGTAGATCGGGGAAACGTTCCTCGATGGCGTTGTAGCTCGCCCGCAACGCATCGTATTCGGCATCCGTGATGCTCGGCCGGTCGTCCTGATAGTATCGCTTGTCGTGCTGGGCGATTTCGGCGGTCAGGCGAGCGTGCTCCGCCTTCGCCTGTTTTGCGGTGAGTTCAGAAACCGGAACTATGCTCGGGTTTTTAACGGCCATTTTTCCGTCATGGCCGGGCTTGTCCCGGCCATCCACGTCTTTCCGGCTGAAATCTAAAGACGTGGATGCCCGGCACAAGGCCGGGCATGACGATTGTGGTTAGCTCGCCGCCTTGATCAGCCGTTCCGCAGCGGCGCGCGCTTCGTTGGTGATCTCCGCGCCAGCCAACATGCGGGCGACCTCCTCGCGTCGGCGCTCCGCCGCAAGCTCGGTGACGCGGGTTGCAACGCGTTTGCCCTTCTCCAGCGCATCCTTGGTAATGAGATAATGATGGTCGGCGCGCGCCGCCACCTGTGGTGCATGGGTTACCGCCAGCACCTGCACCCCGCGTGCAAGCTTCGCCAGCCGCACACCGATGGCATCGGCGACCGCACCGCCCACGCCGGTGTCGATTTCATCGAACACAAGAGTCGGCGCTGAGCCGCGATCGGCCAGCACGACCTTCAGCGCGAGCAAAAAGCGCGCAAGCTCGCCGCCGGAGGCAACTTTCATCAGCGGCCCGGACCGCGTCCCCGGGTTGGTCTGTACCCAGAACTCCACACGGTCGATGCCGTTCGGCCCAGCGGCGGCCGGATCGGTATCGAGCTGGGTCGAGAACTTCGCGCGATCGAGCTTGAGCGGCTTGAGTTCGGCATTGACCGCCTTGTCGAGCGCAGACGCGGCCTTGCCGCGCGCTTTGGACAGGGCATCGGCAGCCTTGCGATAGGCGGCGTCGGCCTCGCCAGCAGCTCGCTCGAGCGCCTTGAGCCTGTCCTCGACCGCATCGATCAAAGCAATGTCGGCGTTGTATTTACGCGCTAGCGCCGCAAGGTCATCGACCGGGACATTGTACTTGCGCGCCGCCGCGCGCAGCGCGAACAGCCGTTCCTCGATGCGCTCGAGCTCTGCCGGGTCGAAATCGGCTGTACGCAAGGCGGTTTCAAGCTGCGCACGCGTCTCGTCCAGGGCGGTGAGCGCGGTGTCGAGCGCCTTCACGGTTGGGGCTATCAAGCCGGGCGCCTGCGCCGCGCGCCGTTCAAGGCGCCGAATGACACCCGACAGGGCGGGCACGCTGGAATTCGTTCCGACAATAACCTCATGGGCGTCGCGCAGATCCTCCGCGACCTTCTCGGCCTGCATCATGGAGGTTCGCCGCTCGGCCAGCGCGGTCTCCTCCCCGCTTTGCGGCGCAAGCTTGTTGAGCTCGTCGACGGCATGACGCAGCCAGTCGCCTTCGCGCTTGGCGCGCTCGACCTCGGCACGATGGGCATCGGTCGCCTCGCGCGCGTCGCGTCGCGCCTGCCACAGAGTCTCGACCTCCGAAGCCTGACTTTCCAGCCCGCCGAAAGCATCGAGCAATCGCCGGTGCGTAGCCGCATCGGTCAGCGCGCGCTCGTCGTGCTGCCCATGGATCTCGACCAGCGCGCTGCCGAGCTGCTTGAGCACCTGTACACTGACCGGCTGGTCATTGACGAATGCGCGCGTTCGCCCATCGGACAACTGCACGCGACGGAGGATTAACTCGTCTTCCGGCGAAATGTCATTGGCTACCAGCAGCGCACGCGCCGGATGGCCGCGCGCGACGTCGAAGACCGCCGTCACCTGTCCTTGCTCGAGCCCATGCCGCACCAGCGTCTGATCGCCGCGCCCGCCCAGGGCCAGCGCGAATGCATCGAGCAGAATCGATTTTCCGGCACCGGTCTCGCCGGTGAGCGCGGCAAGGCCGTCGGCAAAATCGATGTCGAGCCGTTCGATCAGAACGATGTCGCGAATGGACAGTCGGGAGAGCATAGGAACTCGGCCCTGCAGATTCGCCATCATTAAAGACGCGGAAGGCCGGCACAAGGCTTGTCCTCGGGCCGGCCCTTACTCTGTGAATCCCGTGTGCCGGGACGCTAACCAACGATGCCCTTGAAGGCCTTGCTGATCCAGGAGCCTTGGTTCTCCTTGGGTTCACCCCCGCCCGTTTTCACAAGAGCATAGGCGTGCTTGTACCACTGGCTATCCGGGAAATTGTGCCCAAGCACGGCGGCCGCGGTCTGCGCCTCATCGACGATACCCAGCGCCATATAGCTTTCGGTCAAACGCATGAGGGCTTCTTCAACGTGACGCGTGGTCTGATACTTGGTGACGACCACTTTGAAGCGGTTGATGGCGCCGGTGTAATCCTTCTTCTTCAAATAATAACGGCCGATCTCCATTTCCTTCCCGGCGAGCTGGTCGCGCGCGACCTCAATCTTCTGTTTCGAGCTGTTCGCATACTCGGTCGTCGGATATTTCCGGATAACCTCTTCAAGCGCGGCAAGTGCCCTCTCGGTGCGCGCCTGGTCGCGCGTGACGTCCGGAATTTCTTCGAAGTAGGACGAGGCAATCAAATATTGAGCATAGGCAGCATCCGGACTGCCGGGATGCAGGGTGACGTATCTCTTCGCCGCATTCACGCAGTCATCATATTCGCCGGCCTGATAGTAGGCGTAGGCCGACATGATCAACGATTTGCGCGCCCATTCGGAGTAAGGATGCTGGCGGTCGACTTCCTCGAACTTCTTGACCGCGTCTCTGGCATCCTTCTTCGCGTTGAGAAGATAGAGGCCCTCGTTGTAGAGCCGGTCGGCAGGTTCGTCGGGCGGCGTATCGTCCTTTTTGCTGAATACGTCGAAACTGCTGCACGCCCCGAGACTCGCGGCCACCACTGCCACAGCCAGCACGCGCGCGAGGCGTGACCAGCCCGCCAATTTTGGCGGTGCGGTCATGTCTGAGGTGCCCTGGGGCACGACGTGCTTGGCAATAAGAGTTTCGAACACGGACCTATCTACGCGAACGTGTCGCTTCCCCCGCTAGCCCGGTTTTCCAACGGCGGCAATCCGCGCCGGTTTATACGAAAATGCGAGCTCTCGCCATGCGACTAAGCCGACATTCGGCCCGGATTAAGGCGAAGGTTAAGGCCAAATCGCTAGATTTTCAGGATACTTCTGGCCCATAGGCCGGCGCCACAAGACCGGTCACCAGGTTGGCGCCGCCGCGAACGCGGCGGACCGGTTCGGCAGCTTCCACCACCCGCCAGGCGCTCCGATCGGACATCAGCGCGGACAGCACCGCGTGATTGAGCTTGTGGCCGCCGC
>DASSYU010000461.1:0-5736 GCA_035703125.1 Pseudolabrys sp.
AGCAAGGCCAGGCAATCACCACCACTTTGCAGAACTCCTATACCGACGACCTTCTCGGTGAGTACGTCGCCCGCCTGGAAAACGACTTCGGTGTGTCCGTCAATCCGTCGGCGCTGAATCAGGTCATCGGCGGCGGCTCACAGCAATAACCGATCTCATGCAGATTGAGCCGCCGGAAAGCGTCTTCGCCGACCACTACGGGCGCGGAGAGGCGCAGGTGGTGTGGACCACGCTGGTGGCCGATCTCGAGACGCCGGTCTCGGCCTTTTTGAAGCTTGGCGGCGGCAAAGCAATGAGCTTTCTGCTCGAGTCGGTGGAAGGCGGTGCCGTACGCGGTCGCTATTCGATCATCGGGGTCGAGCCGGATCTGATCTGGCGCGCGGACGGCGCGAATGCCGAGATCAATCGCTCGGCTCGCACCAAAGCCGACGCATTCGTCGCTTGCACCGAGCCGCCGCTGCAGGCCCTGCGCGCGTTGATATCGGAGAGCCGGATCGAGTTGCCAAATAGTCTGCCACCAATGGCGGCCGGCGTGTTCGGCTATCTCGGCTACGACGTTGTGCGCCGCATGGAGGAATTGGCAGCGCCGAACCCCGACCCGATTGGCATTCCCGATGCGGTGTTGGTCCGTCCGACGATCATCGTGGTTTTCGACGCGGTGAAGGATTCGATCACGATCGTGACACCGGTGTGGCCGGAGAAAAGCGTCGACGCCAAATCGGCGTTGGCACGCGCCGTCGAGCGGCTTGCGCGTGTCGTCGAAAGCCTCGACCGTCCGTTGGACAAGTCTCTGTCCGAGCAGGACGCCGGGCCCATCGATGCCCCGGCGAAATCAAACACGACACCCGACGAATTCAAGACGATGGTGCGCAAGGCAAAGGAATATATCGCCGCGGGCGACGCGTTCCAAATCGTGCTCGCACAACGCTTCGAGGCGCCGTTTACGCTGCCACCGTTTTCTCTCTATCGCGCCCTCCGCAGAACAAATCCGTCGCCTTATTTGTATTTCCTCGACTTTGGAAAATTTGCCGTCGCGGGATCGAGTCCCGAAATTCTTGTCAAGGTTTCGGGAGACGTCGTCACGATCCGCCCGATTGCCGGCACCCGTCCGCGCGGTGCGACGCCGCACGAGGACAAAATGCTGGAAGAGGAATTGCTCGCCGACCCTAAAGAGCGGGCCGAGCATCTGATGCTGCTCGATCTCGGCCGCAACGACGTCGGCCGCGTCGCCGGGATTGGCACGGTAAAAGTGACGGATCAGTTTTTTATCGAGCGCTACAGCCACGTCATGCACATCGTGTCGAATGTCGAGGGCAAGCTCGCAGGCAATCGGGATGCGCTCGACGCCCTGGTGGCCGGTTTTCCGGCCGGCACGGTTTCCGGGGCGCCGAAGGTGCGCGCGATGCAAATCATCGACGAACTGGAAAAAGAAAAGCGCGGGCTTTACGCGGGCTGCGTTGGTTATTTTTCGGCGGCCGGTGAAATGGACACGTGCATCGTGCTGCGGACGGCACTGGTGAAAGACGGCAAGATGTACGTGCAGGCCGGCGCCGGCATCGTTGCCGACAGCGATCCCGATTTCGAGCAGCAGGAATGCATCAACAAGGCGAAGGCCTTGTTTCGGGCGGCGGAAGAGGCCCGCCGATTTGCCAGTGCGGCCAAACGCGGCCAGTAATCACCACAACAGCGCGCTCCTTGACCCCCCTCTAGCCCCACCGTAAACCCTTGCAAGCGCGGTGGAACATGATCGTCCTCATCGACAACTACGACAGCTTCACCTTCAATCTCTTCCACTATTTGAGTGGGCTTGGGGCAGACGTTGCCGTGCATCGCAACGACAAGATCTCTGTTGCCGATGTGATGACCTCGCAGCCAGACGCGATTGTGCTGTCGCCTGGTCCATGCACGCCGAATGAAGCCGGCATCTGTCTCGCGTTGATCGAAAAAGCCGCGCCGACTATTCCGATCCTCGGTGTCTGTCTTGGCCATCAGGCCATCGGGCAGTCCTTCGGCGGCAAAGTTGTGCGCGCAGCACCGATCCACGGCAAGGTATCGGAGATCAAGCATGCCGGTACCGGAGTCTTTCGCGGCATCAACGGCCCCCTGAAAGCGACTCGCTACCATTCGCTCGTGGTTGAACGGGCAAGCATGCCTGCCGCATTGAAAGTGAATGCCGAAACCGGCGACCGGCTTGTGATGGGGCTCATGCACGAGACGCTTCCGGTCCACGGCGTGCAATTTCATCCCGAAAGCATCGCTTCCGAACACGGGCATTTGATGCTGAAGAATTTTCTGGACGTTGCCGCCGCCTGGAACGTCAAACGCGGGCGAAGCCCAGTATCCGCGCGTAAGTCCGCCGACATGCACGCGAGAGCCTGAGACGCCCCATGGCCAACGATTTCAAAGCGCTCATCGCCAAGGTTGCGACCGGCGCAAGCCTCACGCGGGAAGAGGCCGCCGGCGCCTTCGACAGCATGATGTCGGGTGAAGCGACGCCTTCGCAGATGGGCGGCTTGCTAATGGCGCTGCGCGTGCGCGGCGAAACCGTCGATGAAATTACTGGCGCGGTCACAACCATGCGCTCCAAGATGCTCGGCGTTAAGGCCCCGCCGGGTGCCGTCGACGTGGTGGGTACCGGCGGGGATGCATCCGGCTCGTTCAACATCTCGACTTGCGCGGCATTTATCGTCGCCGGTGCCGGCGTTCCGGTCGCCAAGCATGGCAACCGCGCGCTGTCGTCGAAGTCTGGCGCGGCCGACGTTCTGCTGGCGCTCGGCGTCAAGATCGACCTCGATGCCGCGCGGGTCGGTACTTGCATTCGCGAAGCTGGGATCGGATTCATGTTCGCGCCGGCCCATCATCCGGCGATGAAGAACGTCGGTCCGACGCGGATCGAGCTCGGCACCCGCACCATATTCAACCTGCTCGGGCCGTTGTCGAACCCGGCAAGCGTCAAGCGACAGATGATCGGTACGTTTTCTAAGCAATGGGTCGAGCCGATGGCGCAGGTACTGAAGAACCTCGGCTCGGAAAGCATCTGGGTCGTCCATGGTTCGGATGGGCTGGACGAAATCACCACCGCCGGCTCGACCACCGTTGCAGCCCTTGAGAACGGGACAATCCGGACCTTCGAAATTACGCCGGAAGACGCCGGACTTGCGCGGTCGACGCCTGAAGCGCTGCGCGGCGGCGACGCCGAGCACAACGCAAAGGCATTGTTCGACGTGCTCAAGGGAAAACCGGGGCCCTTTCGGGACATATCGATCCTCAATGCCGCCGCGGCGCTTATCGTCGCGGGCAAGGCGAAGGATCTCCGGCAAGGTGCTACAGTGGCGGCGAAATCGATCGAGAGCGGCGAAGCCGAAGGCAGGCTCGACCGCCTCATTGCGGTGTCGAACGCAGCGGAGGCCTAGCGTGTCGGACATCCTCGCCAAGATTGAAGCGTACAAACGCGAGGAAATTACCGCCGCCAAACGCGCGCGTCCTCTTTCTGCACTTGAGAAAGATGCGAAGGCGGCGCCGCGGCCGCGCGGCTTCCTGCGCGCAATCGAAAAACGAATTTTCGGCGGTGACTACGCGCTGATCGCCGAGATCAAGAAAGCAAGTCCATCGAAGGGGTTGATCCGCGCCGATTTTGATCCGCCGGCGTTCGCCAGGGCCTATGAGGCGGGTGGCGCGTCCTGCCTTTCAGTTTTGACCGATGCTCCCTCTTTCCAGGGCCGCCCGGAATTCCTCACCGCTGCGCGTGATGCGACCGCATTACCGGCGCTGCGCAAGGATTTCATCTTTGAGCCTTACCAAGTGGCGGAATCGCGCGTTCTTGGCGCGGATTGCATTCTGATCATCATAGCGGCCGTCGACGATGCTGCGGCTCATGAGATCGAGGACGCAGCGTTTGCCTATGGGATGGACGTGCTTGTCGAAGTTCACGATGAAGTTGAACTGGCCCGTGCCCTCAAGCTGAAATCCCGGCTGATTGGCATCAATAACCGCGATTTGCGGACATTCGAAACCTCGCTTGCAGTCAGTGAACGCCTCGCACCGAAGATCCCGCGTGACCGCATTATCGTCGCAGAAAGCGGGCTCAATACGCCGGCCGACCTCGCGCGTCTCAAGCGCATTGGCGTTTCGACGTTCCTGATTGGGGAAAGCCTCATGCGGCAGACCGACGTCGCAGCCGCGACAAGGGCTCTCCTTGCGCGGGAACCGCGCCGAGCCGCTGCGGAGTGAAGATCATGGCAAGGCGCAAAAGAGCCGTTCAGCGCCCCAAGAAGAAGGCCGCTAATCCCAGACGCAAGACAGCGGCCAAGGCGAAACCCGCGCCAAGGCCGGCCGAGCCCGCTCCAATACCAACGCCGCTCACCCATATCGACCAACGCGGTGAAGCCCGCATGGTTGATGTCTCCGAAAAAGGTGCAACCGAGCGCATCGCGGTGGCCGAAGGGCGCGTCATCATGCGGAAGGAAACACTCGACCTCGTCCTTGAAGGCAATGCGATGAAAGGCGACGTGCTGGGCGCCGCGCGTCTCGCCGGCATTATGGCGGCTAAACGCACGCACGGCCTCATCCCGCTGTGCCATCCGTTGCCGCTCACCAAGGTCGAAATCAATATCAATCCGGAGCACTCGCTCCCCGGGTTCCTCGTCCAGTCGACCGTGAAAGTAACCGCCAAGACTGGAGTCGAAATGGAGGCGCTGACGGCGGTCTCGATCGCGTGCCTGACGATTTATGACATGGTCAAGGCAGCGGAACGCGGGATCCGCATCGAGGGCATCCGCCTTCTGCACAAGAGCGGCGGCAAGTCGGGTGAATGGAACGCGGGGGGCTAGGCGTATCATGGCCCTGATGCCGGTTGCCGAAGCGCTTCGGCTCGTCCTCGTTGATGCCAAACCATTGCAGGTCGAAACGGTCACGCTCGACCGTGCGCGCGGGCGCGTGCTTGCCGAGGACATGGCTGCGCTGCGCACGCAGCCACCGGCTGCGGTCTCCGCAATGGACGGGTATGCCGTGTGCGCCAGCGATGTCGTGACCGCGCCAGCTACGCTCAAAGTGATTGGCGAAGTTGCCGCCGGACACCCCTTCCCCAAGCAGATCGCGGCGGGACAAGCCGCCCGGATTTTCACCGGCGGTGTCATGCCGGACGGCAGCGACACCGTGGTGATTCAGGAACTGACCTCCCGCGAAGGCGACAACGTCGTCGTTCAGAAACCCACCGCAAAGGGTCGCAACGTCCGCAATCAGGGCATCGATTTCACACAAGGCGAGGTGCTGCTTCGGAAGGGCCGGCGACTGACCGATCGCGACGTCATGCTTGCGGCAGCCATGAACCATCCCAACGTCAGCGTGTACCGTGAGCCGAAAGTTGCCGTGCTCGGGACCGGAGACGAATTGGTGCCGCCTGGCGGCACGCCTCGATCCGGCGAGATCGTCTATTCCAACGGCTTTGCGCTCATTGCGCTTGCGCGTTCCGAGGGCGCCGACGCCCACGACCTCGGCATTGCACGGGACCGCGTCGAGGACATCACCAAGGCGATCAGGCGAGCGCGTGAATGGGGCGCCGATATTCTTGTCACGTCGGGCGGCGCCTCGGTCGGCGAGCATGACCTCGTGCAGCGGGCGCTCGCTGCCGAGGGTCTCGACCTCTCGTTCTGGCGCGTCGCGCTGCGTCCGGGCCGTCCGATGATGCACGGCCGGCTGGGCACGATGCAGGTCCTGGGCGTTCCGGGAAATCCCGTC
>DASSYU010000468.1:0-2633 GCA_035703125.1 Pseudolabrys sp.
GCGCAGGACAATACCAAGATCGAACCGCCGGAAAATCCGATGTCGGCCGATCGCGTGCGCTGGGAACATATTCAGCGGATCTACGAATTGTGCGGCCGCAACGTTTCGGAAACGGCACGGCGGCTTAACATGCACCGGCGGACGTTGCAGCGCATTCTGGCCAAGCGCGCGCCGCGCTGATCCTCAGCCCACGTCCCCATAAGGCCCAGTCGGGTCCACCAGTGATTGCAGCCGCAGTGCCGCGGCGCGCGCAAACAGCAACATCATCAATTTGCGCGTCGCAGCCGCAAGCTTGTGAACGGGCGCCTCGCATCTGAATTCCGCGCCGAAGGCATCGGCCACGATGAGACCGGTGTCGGGCGGGAAGATCTCGCACGGCACCTCGACCGTGGTGGCGAAGAATAGCCGGTCGCAATGGGCACGATAATCCTGCCATTTCTGGTCGGCACGGAAATCGGCGATCGAGGACTTGACCTCGACGATCCAGATTTCGCCGCTAGGATCGAGGGCCACCAGATCGGCACGGCGCCCGGACGGAAGCGGCAGCTCGCTGATCACGCAGCGTCCGTATGCGTGCAGAAGCCGCGCCGTACCGCGCGCAACGGCCAGCGCGGTCTCCGACTGGCGTCCGTCGACCGGCAGCTCGAGAGGCGTAGCCGCGGTCAGTGCCATTGACGAAGTGCCTTGCGCATTTGCTTGCGTTCGATTTTCATGGCTAAGACATAGCGCCGTTCCGACCCGACGCAAAGCCGAGCTTTTGCCCACCGCGAGAGAATACCAAAAGAATTGCCAAGGGAATCACCAAAAGGATTACCGAGAGACCCTATATGACCGTCGACTACGAGGTCGAATACAACAACCGCGCCCGCGTGCCCGAGCATCCGGAAATTTTTGCGCGCTGGCAGCGCGAAGGCGCAGCCTATCGTGCGGCGGCAAATAATCCCAAACTTGGGGTTTCCTATGGCCCGTCGTCGCGGCGGACCATCGACCTTTTCCCGGCAAAAGACGACGACAAGGCGCCGCTTGCCATGTTCATCCACGGCGGCTGGTGGCGCTCGCTTGAACCCGCGTCGTTCTCGCAGATGGCGGCGGGCCCCAACGGGCGCGGCGTGAGCGTTGCGGTGGTCGGTTACGATCTTTGCCCGGTGGTATCGATCGCCGACATCATCGAGCAGATGCGCGCGGCCTGCCTGACGCTGTGGCGGAGGCGACGTCAGCGCATTCTCGTCTACGGGCATTCCGCAGGCGGCCACCTCGCCGCCTGCATGGCGGCGACCGATTGGAAGACCCTCGCCCACGATGCGCCAGCCGATCTCGTGCCGGCGGCCTACGCGATTTCCGGCATATTCGATTTGATGCCGCTTACGCAGATTTCGATCAATGACGATCTGCGACTGAACGAAAGCGAGGCCCGCCGTGTTTCGCCGCTGTTCTGGCGCGTTCCCGCGGGCCGCGGCCTCGACGCCATTGTCGGCGCGCTCGAGTCGAGCGAGTTCTTGCGCCAAAGCAAGACGGTTGCTGAAGCATGGAAACAGAGTATGGCGAGCACGCGCTACGAGGAGATCGCCGGCACCAACCACTTCACCGTGATTGACCCACTCAATGATCCCGCCAGCGCGATGACCGCGCGCGTCGCGGCGCTTGCGTACAGCGTGAAATCGATCGCCCTCTAAAACCAGTAACGGCGCGCGAGCGCCACTGTCAGCACCACGCCGACAGCGACAATCAGAACACGCACGACTTTGCGCGGGATCACGCGGGCCGCATAGGCGCCGATCAGTCCTCCCCCAATGGTGCCGGCGGCAAGCGCCACGGTCTGGGGCCACAAGATCGCATCATACATCGCAAAAACCAAGGTGGCGGCCAAACCGTTGAGGCTTGAGATGAAATTTTTCACGACGTTGGCCGCACGATAGTCGCCACCGGTCGCGAGCGAGAACACGCCCAGCATTAGGATGCCTACTCCCGCGCCGAAATAGCCACCGTAGACCGAGACCGGCAGCACGACTTTCAGGCTCGCAAGATTGAATGTGATGTCGCGACCGCGGCCCTCGGCTCGCGCGCGTAGCCAGCGTGTAATGCGTTCCGCGCCCGCGAACAGCAGCGTCGCGAACCCGATGAGCAACGGCACGATTTGGGCGAACATACGTTCCGGCGTCAGCAACAACAGCGCGGCCCCCGCGCCCGCCCCGAAGACCGATGCGACGATCAGGCCGATGAACGCGCGGTTGAACGGCGGCAGCTGGGAGCGATCGGAAAGCGCGGCGAGCATCGTCGCCGGCATCACCGCGGCAAGATTTGAAACGGCCGCGAGCTGTGGCGACACGCCCGTTGCGATCAACGCCGGATAGATCACCACCGCCGCGCCGCCGACCATAGCTGCGATGATCCCGGCAACGACTCCCGTGCCGACCAGAAACGCGGTGGTGATGACGTCCATGATCCCGACGGATCAGAAAAACGCCTGGATGCCGGTCTGTGCGCGGCCGAGAATCAGCGCGTGGATGTCGTGCGTGCCCTCGTAGGTATTCACCGTCTCCAGGTTAGCGAGCACCCGCATCACATGATATTCCTCGGAAATGCCGTTGCCGCCGTGCATGTCGCGGGCGAGCCGCGCGATATCGAGCGCCTTG
>DASSYU010000584.1:0-2812 GCA_035703125.1 Pseudolabrys sp.
AAGGCGGCGGAAAAAGCCGCGGCGTCCGCGATTCCGGTTCTGGTGGAAGGAGAATCCGGCGTCGGCAAAGAGCTGATCGCACGCGCCATTCATGGCAGCGGCGCGCGCCGCGCCAAGCCCTTCGTTGCCATCAATTGCGGCGCCCTCCCCGAAACGCTTGTCGAATCGATCCTGTTCGGCCACGAGAAAGGCGCCTTTACCGGCGCCACCGAAAAGCACGGCGGGAAATTCGTAGAGGCCGACGGCGGCACCTTGTTCCTCGACGAGATCGGCGAATTGCCGGCACAGGCGCAGGTGAAGCTGTTGCGGGCACTGCAGGACGGCGAGATCGAGTCGGTCGGCGGGCGCAAGAGCATGAAGGTGGATGTCCGGATCGTTTCGGCGACCAATCGCGACCTGATTGCCGATGTCAAGGCGGGGCGGTTCCGCGAGGACCTGTTCTATCGCCTGCACGTCTTTCCGATTTCAGTGCCGCCCCTTCGCATGCGGCGCGACGACATACCCGCGCTGACGCGCCATTTCCTGACTCGCATTGCCGCCGAGGAAGGAAAACGGATCCGCGGCATCAGCGCCGGCAGCCTGTCGCTTCTTGCCGCTTATCACTGGCCCGGCAACGTGCGCCAACTCGAGAATGCGGTTTTTCGCGCTGTCGTTCTCGCCGACGGCGACGAGATCGGCGCGAATGAGTTCCCACAGATTGCCGCCCTCCTTTCATGCGGCGCCGAGTCCGCGCCGCCGCTGATCGAGCCATCGCCGGCGATGGCGGCATCCTGGCCCGAGGTCGACAGCGGCGCCAGCCAGGCCCCGGCGCACAATGCGGCCGGCCATTCGCTTTCGCTCACCGACCCGCGCGGCGACGTCAGGCCGCTCGAAGACATCGAACGGGACACCATCCGCTTCGCCATCTCGCACTACCGGGGGCAGATGTCCGAGGTGGCGCGGAGGCTGAAAATCGGGCGCTCGACCCTCTATCGCAAGCTAGAAGGGCTTGGGCTGGACGAGGACGTTTCGGCCCAGTGAGCGGAGGGCCTCCCCGCCGCGGAAGGCCATAACCCCCCTGTTTGCAGGCCTTCCCGCGTCCCATCCGCGTGGGAGGCGCTGCAAATTTCGGGGATCAAGTTCCGGGTTGCCCCGTTTTCGGCCCATTTCCCCGGATAGTTAGAGGCCGGACGGGGGACCGGCAGTAAGTTCTCATTAACCGATCCCGATAAACACTCACGGGGCTGCCGTCATGGTGGCCCGACGGGGACGTGACGGCGACGTGGGACGGATCTTTTCACGGATCAACGCTGTGCCTATTGACGCGTCGCGCGGGCGTCCGCTCGCTGTGACTCTCATGCGTGCCGGGGCCAGCCTGGGCCTCGCCGGATTGTTCATGCTCGGCGCCAACGACGCGTTGCAAAACGCCAGCGCCGAAGGCGACACGCGCACGCTGTCGTTCCGTCACGTTCACACCGGCGAAGACATCACGGTCACCTACAAGCGCAACGGCCGCTACGACGACGACGCACTCAAGAAGCTCGACTGGTTCATGCGCGACTGGCGCAAAGAAAAGTCCACGCGCATGGATCCACATCTGTTCGATCTTCTGTGGGAAGCCTATCGCGAGGTCGGCGCCACGCAGCCGATCGACGTCATCTGCGGCTATCGCTCGCCGGACACCAATTCGATGCTGCGGCGGCGCTCAGGCGGCGTTGCACAGAACAGCAACCACATCACCGGCCATGCGATGGACTTTTTCATCCCGGGCGTGCCGCTCGAAAAAATCCGCACAATCGGGCTGCGCCTGCAACGCGGCGGCGTCGGGTTTTATCCGACCTCAGGCTCGCCCTTCGTCCATCTCGATACGGGCACCATCCGCCACTGGCCGCGCATGACGCACGATCAGTTGGTAAAAGTCTTCCCCGATGGCCGCACGGTGCATATCCCCTCCGACGGCCATCCGCTTAAGGGCTATGCGCTTGCGCTTGCCGACGTCGAGGGGCGCGGCAGCATGCCGTCCGAGATGTCGCTGCACGCTGCGCGCGAGCACGGCGCGATCACCGCGGACGCGACCGCGGCAAAGCCGAAACGTAGCATCTTCGCCCGGCTGTTCGGACGCGGGAAGGACACCGACGAGGAGGTCAATGAGGACCCGGCGCCGAAGCAGACGCGTGCACCGGTCACGGTTGCCAGCGTGCCTGCGCCGAAGGCGAAGCCGGTGACTGTGGAGCACATCGTGCCGCTGCCGCCGGCCCGGCCGCACGCGGTCGCCGTTGCATCGGCGGCGCCACCGGTTCCGAAGCAGACTTTCGCGACAGCGTCGCTCGGCAGCAACCTGTTCGACAACCGCGGATATTGGCGCGGAGCCGTGCAGCCCGCCGCAAATCTGCCGGCGGTGGTGGCTGGAGATTCATATAAGACCGCGAGCGCCGAACCAGCCGTAACCGGCAGCACTGCTCTTGCCTATGCGTCCGAGGCGGAACCGCCGGCTCGGGTCAGTGCACGTCCGATGGGATCGCACTTGTCGTCGCAAGTGGCGGGGGCGCCGAAGGAAGCGACCGTCATGCCCGCCCAGGGCAACACAACCGTGGTGGCGAAGCCACTGGCCGCTGCAGGCGCCGGCAGCAGCCGGCACAAGGATGACCTTTGGCTGCGCGCCGCAATGCTCACACCGAGCATCAGCAGCCATATGACGGCGACACGGCTTGGCGCCGCCGATATGCGGTCGCTGCAGGAGCTGCTGTACAAGCCGTCAATGTCGGTCGCGATGACCTTCTCGACCGACCCCCAGCATGGGCTGGTGGCTACGCGTTTTGACGGTCCGGCAGTG
>DASSYU010000536.1:0-20196 GCA_035703125.1 Pseudolabrys sp.
GCTGTCACCGCCTCCAATTCGCGCTTGGAGCCTTCAGCCTTTGACATCGCCGAAAAATACCCAAATAAGCTGGCGAGAGCGGCGCTGGTAAGTCCAATGACAAATACGGCACCTGCCGCGATTATCCAACCACTTGCGAGCTGCGCATCAATTTTCAACAATGCAATGAACGCCGGAAATGCGACTAGCCCGCCAGCATTAATCGCAAATACAGATTTGATTGCGGCATTAGCGAATTCGATCGCGCCTTCATAGTTCATACGCGCTGCGTCACGTATCGGCGTGGCCGCAAATTCCATTTCAGCTCGATACTGTTCCTGAGCTTCGAAGATCGTCGCCATCGGCCCTCCCTGAAAATTCTGCATAATTATGAAATCGCTGGCGGCCCCAGCAGCCCGGTCCACGTCCGCGAGGATAAGCTGGGCCTCGACGGTTCCTGGTTAAAAGCCGAGACATTGCGCTGCTTCACTCGCAATCCTCAACCGATTGCACTTAGCCTTGATTCAATCTGCAACAGCCCTGCCGCGCCGTTACTACGATTCGTATTTCACGAGTTACCATAAGGCCGGCTCCAATTTCACTGACGGCCCCTCATGCCGGCGCGAAGCATAAACGGCGCATCGCGCTCTCGGTAGCCCCCAGTCTAGGGTGCCCCGGTGCAACGTCACTGAGCACGCCCCTCGATATCAGAAGGTGGCAATATGGAGCGCTCTCTGACTGAAGCCTCGTGACTTTAAGTGTAGCGGGTCGCTGTCTGCCGACATCATTTGCTATTTAAGGCAGAAAAAAATGCATGAGGGGCCGTTTCTATCTCTCGGCCAAAATGATGAGGCTTACATCGGTGAAATGATGGCTGCGACCGACGCGTATCAGTATCTGGGCGGTCGGTACTCGGCGGGCCACGCTGTGGGATCGGTCGGGTTTCGTCCGAGAGCGTCTTTTAAAGCCTCATAGTGTCGAAGCCAGTGATTTGCGAAGAGCACGACCCCATCCGGGTCGTCGCGAAACTCCCCTAGCCAGCGGCGTGCCCACTTGATCGGGTGTGTAAACAAATCGCAAAAATGCTCGACCGCACTCCGCACTAATTGTTCGCGGCCGGCCCCCAACCCGCGGTCAACTCGCTTCGCCTCAAGGAAGCCCACGTATTCATGTAGGAACGGCAAGAGTTTAGGGTCTCTGTTCGCTATTTCCAACAAAGCGCAGACAGAGCTGTCTTCGCGATAGAGCAGCGCTTTCTCACGGTATCGCTGGATTTTCTCCCTGGGCAACCGCAGTTTCTCTATCGTCATGTCGCCGCGTTCGCGATGAGCCAACCTTTCATAAATCCGCTCTGCATAGGCCGTCTCATACCTGGGAAACCACTCCACCACTAACGTACCTCCGAAAGTTCGCTCCTGCGGTAAAATCGCCGTAACTGGCGGCGACCCCCGACACCTCAATTTCGGGCAAACGAGTCGCCCGCAAGCTCACAGCGCTCATCGGCGCCTAGGCGTGTTCGGCCCGCGCCGCATCGAGCGCGCCGATCGCAAACGCGATCAGTAAGTTTCGGCATTAATCATCCGTTAACCATGTCGGCATAGCCATTTAGCCTAACGCAACCGGCGCATGACGCGCCTATAAGGGATTGGACTTCTATGGAACCAGTAGTCGCCGCTTTCACTACACCCAAAACCAAGGCTAGCAAGCCGATCACTACAAAACATCTGGCTTATACGCTCGCGGACCAGCATCAGCTTACCAAGAAGCAGGGCCAACAGATGCTTCAGGACCTTGCTGACCTGATCACCAAGCACTTGAAGAAAGGCGAGCGGGTGAAAATCACCGGGCTCGGCATCCTGCAAGTGCGCAAGCGCGCCGCGCGCATGGGCCGCAATCCTGCGACTGGCGAGGCGATCAAGATCAAGGCGAGCAAAAAAGTCGCATTCCGCGCTACCAAAGAACTCAAAATGGCAGTCTGACCGATATGCGCGGTCGGCAATAATGCCCGGCCGCACGGCGCGACGGACGATTCGCTATGAAGACTTACACGCGCGAGCGCGACCGCAAATGCTGTCGGTGCCAGCGCGGGCGCGATCCGCATGAAAGTCCTCTTAAGGCCAATCCAGCAACATGACCCGTAACGTCGACAGCTTCATCTACTACGTCACTGCGCCCATTCGGCTGTTCGGCCGCTCGCGCATTTTTCGTCTGGCTCTTGGCCTTGCAATTTGCTTCGCCACCACCATGTGGGCGCTCAATCGCTTCATTCCCGCCGATAGCGGATTACCGGAAGCGCTTGCAACTCTAAAACCGCCACGTCCGTTGCAGCCGGTGGCGCATGCGTCGCACGTGATCGCGCCGGTCGCGGTCGCGCTCACGGCCATCGCCGACACGCTCGATGCCGCTGCCCCACGCGAATTCGCCGGCAAGAACGACAATCCGGTCGCGCAGCTGCTTGGCGAAGCCGAGATCGGCCTTACGGTCTCCCGCGGCACGCCGTCCGCCACCGGCCAATCGAACACACTGACAATCACGACGCCACTCAACGGCAGTGTTCGTATCACCGGCCAGATCGGCACGACGGCCGGCAAGGCGGCGGGCGGCATCGGCGACGCGATCGGTAACCTGATCGGCAGCGGCGCCGTTGGCAAGCAGATAGAGACTATCGCCGCCAAGGTCCCCGACCAGCGCACCGATTTCCGCGGCAATGCGGTGGTGACATCGCGGCCGCAACTCACGTCCTCCTGGCGCGTCGAGCCCAACCTCACAGGCCGGCTCGATTTTAGCGATACCGGCACCAACATTGCGGGCGTCAAGGTTAATCTCGGCAATGAGATCAAGCCGATTCTCGATCCGATCGTCAGCAACCAGATCACGGCGCTGCAATCTCGCATGCGCAACGATCCGATGATCGAGCGCACCGCGCGCGAGCAATGGGCCAAGATGTGCCGCGCGATCCCGCTCGGCGGGGCCAAGACCGGGTTGCCACCGTTATGGCTGGAGATGCGGCCTGTCCGCGCGACCGCCGCGCAGCCGCAGATCGATGCCCGCAACGTTACGCTCACTATCGGGGTGCAGGCGCAAACCCGCATCGTGCCGAACGAGACCAAGCCGACCTGCCCCTTCCCCGCCCAGCTCGAGCTGGTTCCGCCGATGCAGGACGGCGTACTCGCCGTCAGCGTGCCAATAGATATGCCGTTCACCGAGCTCAACAAGCTGATCGAGCCGCAGCTCAAGGGCCGCCGCTTCCCGGAAGACGGCAGCGGACCGATCGTTGTCGAGGTGCTGCGCGCGAGTCTTGCCGCCGCCGGCGAGCGGCTGCTGATCTCGCTGCGTGTGAAGGCGCGCGAGAAGTCAAGCTGGTTCGGCTTCGGCACGGAAGCAACCGTGCATATCTGGGGCAAGCCCGCGCTCGACCAGCAAAACCAAATCCTGCGGCTTACAGATATTTCGCTTGCCGTCGAGTCGGAAGCCGCCTTCGGTTTGCTGGGGACTGCGGCGCGCGCGGCCATGCCCTACCTGCAGCAGGCGCTCGCCGACAACGCCATGGTCGATCTCAAGCCGTTCGCCAATGACGCCAAGGCGAAGATCGGCGCCGCGCTCAAGGATTTCCAGCAGGTCGGCGACGGCGTGCGGGTCGATGCCGCCGTGAATGGACTGCGTCTCACCGGCATCGAGTTCGACGCGCGCACCTTGCGGGTGATCGCGGAAGCCAACGGCGCCGTGAAGGTGGCGGTGACGCGGTTGCCCAAGACGTGAGGCCATGCGGATGCCGAACTGCCAATACCAACCCCGTGCTCGCGCCGCACCCGCGGCAACAATGCGCTCAAGCATGGGCGCTATACGCGCGAAGCCATCGAGGAGCGCCGACACCTGCGGGCCTCGCTGCGGCAAATCGCGGCTACTGATTCGACAGATCGAGTGATCGGTCCTGGCGTCATCACGTTGGTCGCCTTACCGGCGTCCACGCGCCCTTGCTGCGAAATTTACTGCCCAAGCGAACGAGAATGATTTTGGTGGACAGTCTTGGCGCAGGGAAAGGAAATTTTACCCGCCAAACCCTTTTCGGGTACACCCAGCGGCCTTCTAGCCGCAAAATAGTGCAAATTCGATCTGTGGCGTCATGGAATTAGTCGACATTACCCCCGAAGCAATCACACCGAGCAATACCGGTCCTGAATGTCTTTGTCGGCGAGCAGGCTCCCGGCGTCAGCGGAATGCACGATGACGCCTTGGTCCATGATGTAGGCGCGATCTGAGATTTTTAGCGCGCGTTCGACGTTCTGTTCGACCAGGAGGATGGTAACACCCTGTGTCCTGAGGCCGGCAAATAGCTCGAACATTTCGTCGACCAGAACCGGCATGATGCCCTCGGAGGGTTCGTCAAGCATGATCAGCGCGGGCTTGGAAACCATCGCGCGGGCAATCGCCAGCATCTGCTGTTCGCCGCCCGATAGCGTCTCGCCAATCTGGTCAAGGCGCTCTTTCAATCGTGGGAAGGTCTCGGCGATGCGGTCGATCGCCTCTGCCTCGCGGGTACGGTTGGGCGCAGCGACCAGGCCGAGGCGCAGGTTCTCGCGCACTGTCAAGCCGGATACGACGCGCCGGTCCTCCGGCACGTAGCCGAGCCCGCGGTGGAAGCGGATGTGTGGAGGTTTGTTGAGGATCTCCTCACCGCGGAACGTGACACTGCCAGTGCGCTTAGCGATCAGCCCCATGATCGTCTTCAGCGTCGTGCTCTTGCCGGCGCCGTTGCGGCCTATCAGCGAGACGATCTCGCCCTCGCGTATATCCAGATTGACCCCCTGAAGGACGTGGCTGCGCTGATACCAGGCATTCAGGCCGGAAAGCGTCAACATGCGATTAGCCCCCCCGCCCAAGATAGACGCGTCGCACCTCCTCATTGGCGCGGATCTCGTCGGGGGCGCCGTCGGCCAGCAACTCACCGTGATGCAGCACGATGATCCGATCGCTGATACCCATCACCAGTTTCATCTTGTGTTCGACCAGCACAACGGTGCGGTCCTCGGCCAGTTTGGTAATGAGGCCGATCATCGTCATGGTCTCTTCGGGGCTCATCCCCGCGGTCGGCTCGTCGAGCAGCAGCAAGCGCGGGTCGCTAGCCAGCGCCATCGCAATCTCCAGCGCGCGCTGCTCGCCATGCGCCAGATTCTCGGCGTGGCGCTCGCGGTGCCGGTGCAGCCCGACGAGATTTAGCAACTCTTCCGCCTTCGCGGAAATTTCAGTCAGGCGGCGGCGCGGCGTCCAGATGTCGTAACGGATTTTCATCGCCTGCGCTGCGATGCGCACATTCTCCGCCGCCGTCAGGTGCGGGAAAACGTTGGTGATCTGGAACGACTTGGCAATGCCCATGCGTGCAAACTCGTACTGGCGCCGGCCGGTGATATCGCATCCCTCGAAGACGATGCGCCCCTCGCTGGGTGGGAAGGCGCCGGAGAGGATATTGAAGAAGGTGCTTTTGCCGGCGCCGTTCGGCCCGATGATTGCGGTCAGGTCGCCCTTGCGGATATCGAGTGTGATATTGGCGAGCGCGCGAAAGCCGTCGAATTTCATGCCAACGCCATGGGCGCTGAAAACCGTTTCGCCGAGGATGGGGTCGCTGCTCATCACCGCCACCTTCAGCGTCCCACCCAGTGCAGCAGCGAGCCCCAGATGCCCCGCGGAAAGAACAGCACAAAAAATACGAATATCGCGCCGACGAAAAACTGCCAGTATTCGGTCCACAGCGTCAGCATGTCCTCCAGCAATAAGAAGGCCGACGCGCCGATGAACGGGCCGAAGAAGGTGCCCATGCCGCCTAGCAGCGACATCATCACCGCCTGGCCCGACATAATGTAATGCGCAGTCTCAATCGGCACGATCGACAGGTGAATCGCATAGAGCGCCCCCGCTAGACCGCAGAACATTCCCGACAGAACGAAGGCGAGCCACTTGGTGCGCAGCGTGTTGTAACCACAGGCGCGCGCCCGGTTCTCGTTCTCGCGGATCGCCTCCAGCACTGCGCCGAACGGGGATTCGAGAATGCGCGAGAAAACCCACAACGCCAGCACGACGAAGACGAGCATGACGTAATACTTCGTCATCGGGTTGAGCAGGGTCAGCTTAAGACCGAAAATATTGACCGCCTGCACGCTGACGCCGCGCAGGCCATCCTCGCCGCCGGTCAGACTGCTCCACTGGTAGAGGATGTAATAGACGCACTGAGCCAGCGCGAGCGTCACCATCGCGAAATAGATGCCGCGGGTGCGGATCGCTAGCGCACCGATGATCATCGCGACCAAGCCGGCAACGATTATGCCCAGCAGGATCGCGAGCAGCCAGTTGACTTTAAATGTCGCGATCGCGATGCCGCAGGCATAAGCCCCAACACCGAAGAAGGCCGCATGTCCGAAGGACAACATGCCGGTGTAGCCGAAGACTAGGTTAAAGCCGACCGCGTAAAGGCCGAATAGCAGGATATTGACGGACAGAGCCTCATAGGGCGCGACCCAGGGCAGCAGAACCAAGGTTGCGATGGCCGCGGCCACGCGATGGCGGGCAACGCCGCGGATCGCATTTGTCAGCCGCTTTCCGGAAACCCTGATGCTGGTGTCGCTCATGGCCACTTCATTCCATCAGGCCGCGGCGACCGAACAAGCCCTGCGGGCGTAACAGCAGCACAACCGCCATCAGTCCGAACATCGCGGCATCCGCCAATTGCGGCGCGATCATCACAGTGATGCTGGTCACTACGCCGACCAGCAGTCCGGCGATCACCGCGCCAACCAGCGAGCCCATGCCGCCGACCACGGTCACCACGAAAGCCTGGACCAGTACCGGGATTCCCATTTCTGGAATTACGCTTTGCATTGGCGCGGACAGGTAACCGGCGATACCCGCTGCCGCGGTGCCGATTCCGAACACCACCATCCAGACGCGCGAAATGTCGATGCCAAGCACCCGGACAATCTCGGAATCCCGCGCTCCGGCCCGGATGACCAGGCCGTAGGACGTCTTCTCAAGGAACAGCCACAGCCCCGTTACCATCACCGTCATCGCGCCGATCAAGAACAGCCGGTAGAGCGGAAAATATCCGATGCCGATATTGACGGCGCCCTGCAGCATCGCGGGCGCGCTGAACGGCAGGCCGATCTTGCCGAAAACCATCTTAATGACGTCGACGAACACATAAGACAGGCCGAAGGTCAGCAGCAGCGGATAGTCGATGCCACGGCCATATAGCGGCCGGATCAACACCCGCTCGACTGCCAGCCCAATGGTGCCCACGATCAGCGGCACCCCCACCAGTCCCAGCCAGAAATTGCCGGTGAGGCCGAAGACGAATACGCCCGCATAGGCGCCGACCATGTAGAAGGCGCCATGCGCGAAGTTCACGACCGCCAGCATGCCGAAGATCAGCGACAGGCCTACGGCGAGCAGGACCAGCACCGAACCTAGCGCGAGGCCGGTGAAGATCTGCAGCGTCCATAGCTGCACTGGAATGTCGAAAACGGCCAATTCGATTCCTTAACGCGAGAGCATTTTCCGGCGAAGTGTGAAACCGAATGCGAAAGCGTCGCAAAAACACCGGAGCATGTTCCGTTTCCAACGGAACGGAACATGCACCGGTCGGTTGGAGCACTTACAGGATCGAGGTCAAAAACCCAGCTCGCTGCACGTCCGCAAAATACCCTCGCCGGCTGGTTCCGTGTGCACGACCTTGAATACGTCGTATGTGTTCTTGACCTCGGCCTGCGCCTTGGATTCGATGATGTACACTGACTGCACCGACTGATGGTCGCATTTGCGGAAATACTGCTCGCCTTTGTATTTGTCGTACTTCAGGCTCTCGAGCGCGGCGATGACCTTGTCTGCCTCGGTGCTGCCAGCGGCCTTCGTGGCAGCCAACAATGCGCCGACACCACTATAGCCGTATGCGCCGTAATCGGACGGCGGACTGCCGTTGCTAAGCTTGCGATAGGTATTGTTGAATGCCTTAGCTGACGGGATGCCGTTCTCGAGCTCCCAGTAGTAGTTCGTGCCGCCGATCACTCCGTCATAGGCCGCACCACCAACGAGGCGTTGGGTGTACAGCAGCACCGGGACGACGAGCCGCATGGTGTTTTTGAAGCCAAATTCGATCGCCTGCTTGATCGAATTCAACTGGTCATAACCGAAGTTGCAAAGGAAGAGCACATCCGGCTTGGCGGCCTGGATCTGCGGCAGGAAGGCCGAAAAATCCTTGGCAGCGATCGGATGCTTGACCTCGGCGACGACGTCGATGCCGTGCTGTTTGCCCTCGCGTTTGAGGCCACGCGTCAGTTCGTGCCCGAAGGCATAGTCGGCGATCAGAAAGGCGATTTTCTTGCCATGCTTCGGAAACACGTAGCGGCCGACCGGCCCCGTCGTCATGTGCGGGTTCATCGCCTCGTGAAAGGTGTATTTCGAGAAGTCCCTGACTTCGTTGATCTGGTCCGATTGGCTGATCGACATGTATATCACGCCGCGCGCCTTACAGACCTCATTCACCGCAAGTTGCACCGAGGCCGACAACGAACCACACACGAACTGCACCTTATCCTTCTCGATCAGTTCCTGCGTGCGAGTTGCCGCCTCGCCAGGATTGAGCTTGTCGTCGCGAACCAGCAGTTCGGCCATGCGGCCGTTGAGGCCACCCGCCGCGTTGAACTCGTCGACGGCGATCTGGGCACAGCGCCCCTGCTCGCGCGCCTCCGACCCATAGGGCCCGGTCAACGGGACGGGCAAGCCGATCCTAACAGGGTCAGACGCGCCCCGCGCGATGTTGAACATGAACGGCGACACCGCCGCCGCCGCGACTCCCGCCGCCGTGGTCTTCAGCACACTACGCCGGGATATCCGGGCGCGACCGCGGTAGTTCTGTCTGCTCTGCCTGCTCATGATAGCCTCCTATACGCTAGCCTCCCATAAGCTTCCCATATCCCCTCCGGGCCGGATATGAGGAGTCATTGCCCTTTATCAATTTTGCCCAGGCCTTTTAGAATTCGCTGCGGGGTCGCCGGGATCGCGGTCACCTTCGCCCCTAGAACGCCAATCGCATCGTTGATCGCGTTGGCCACCGCCGCCGGCGCACCGGCCGTACCCGCCTCACCCGCGCCCTTGGCGCCAAGCACCGATTCCGCGGTCGGCGTTTCGACATGGCCGATCTCGATATCCGGCATTTCCGCCGCCATTGGTACCAGGTAATCCGCCATACTGGCGTTCAGCATTTGGCCCTGATCGTCGTAGATGCAGTGCTCAAAGAGCGCTGCCCCGATGCCCTGGACGACGCCGCCACGGATCTGCTCGTCGACCAGACGCGGATTGACGATGGTGCCACAATCCTCGACCACCCAGTATTTGAGCAGCTTGACGAAGCCGGTCTCGACGTCGACCTCCAGCCAGCAGGCCTGTAGGCCGTTAGTGAATGCGAAGGGATAGGCGCGCGGCGCGTAATGGCGTGTCGCCACCAATTCTGGCCTGACTCCATCCGGTAACTCGTTGCCACGGAAATACACGGTCTTGCCTAGATCGGAGAGCGTCATGCGCTCGGTTCCAGTGCCGGCGTCGACTACCACGCTGTTTCGGATGTCCAGGCCTGTCGGGGCCGACTGCAACAGTGCCCCTGCGACCTCCAGAATATTCGCGCGCAGCGCCCGCCCGGCCTGCAGCGTTGCCTCACCGGCGATACCGGTACCGCGTGACGCCCACGTACCGCCGCCATAGGGCGTGGTGTCGGTGTCGCCGGTGACGACGCGGACCTTCTCAATTGGCACGCCGACAGCGCTCGCCGCGATCTGCGCGACCATCGTCTCGGTGCCCTGGCCCTGCTCGGTTACGCCAGTTGCACAGGTGATGCCGCCGGTGGGATCCATGCGAATGGTGCAGCCGTCCTGGGCGGCGATATGCGCCCCGCCAACGCCGTAGAAGGCCGCGCTGGGGTTGGTCACCTCGATCATCGCAGCGAGTCCGATACCGCGATAAACTCCGTTGTTGCGCAGCGCCGCCTGTTCGCGCCGCAACGCGTCGTAATTCATCATAGCGAGTATCTTCGCGAGGCTCTTCTGGTGCGACAATTTCTCAAATCGAAGACCGCTCGCGGCAGTATAGGGATAGGCGTCGTCGGCGATCAGATTGAGACGGCGAAATTCTGCCGGATCCATGCCCAGCTTGGCGGCTGCCGCATCGACGAGCCCTTCGGTCACGCTAAACGCGATCGGGTGGCCCACTGCGCGGTATTGGCACATCACATTCTTGTTCTGGAACACGACGCGGCAGTGCGCACGGTAGTTGGCAAAATCGTAGGCCGCCCCGGTCAGGTTCACGACCTGGTTGGCCTCAACTCCGCTGGTGCGCGGATAGACCGAATAGGGGCCGATCCCGGTTAGATCGTCGATCTCGATGGCAGTTATGCGGTTACGTTTCACCGCTAGGCGCGCCCTGACCCGGTGGTCGCGGGCATGGATGTCGGAAACGAAGGATTCCAGCCGGTCGGCGAGGAACTTGACCGGCCGCTTCAGCATGATGCTTAGCGCGGCAGCAGACATTTCGTCCGGATAGGTATGAATCTTGATGCCGAACGACCCGCCGACGTCGTTGCAGACGACGCGCACGTCATCCTCGTCAAGGCCAAGATGCTCCGCCAGGATGTGCTTCGTCATGTGCGGGGCCTGGCTGGACATGTAGACGGTGAGCTTGCCGTCGCCCGCGTTGTAGTCGGCTAGCGTGATACGCGGCTCAAGCGTAACGCCGGTATGGCGGCCGAAATGGAAGGTTTCCTCGACCACGACATCCGCCGTCGCAAAGGCCGCATCCACGTCGCCAGCCTCGACTCGGCGCTCGAACGCCAAGTTGTCGCCGAGTTTTGGGTGGATTACCGGAGTTGCGGGGTCGAGCGCAGTCTCCATGTTGACGACGGGGGCGAGTTCTTTGAACTCAACCGTCACAAGTGCCACGGCATCCTCGGCCTGCGCGCGGGTCTGCGCGACAACGGCAACCACCGGTTCGCCCTGCCAGCGCGCGCGGTCCACCGCCAGCGCGTATTGTGGCGCTGATTTCAGGCCCTTCAGGTGGGTCAACACGCCGACCCAGGGTGTGCAGTGCTTCGCCATTTCGGTGCCGGTGACAACGCGCACCACACCGGGGCTCCGCTGCGCCGCCGACACGTCGATCGATTCGATCGCCGCATGGGCATAGGGACTGCGCAGGAAGGCGACATGCACCAGGCGTGGTAACTGGATGTCGTCGACATAGGTGCCACGGCCTTCCATCAGGCGGCGCGCATTCGGGCGTGGTACGCTGCGCCCGATATAGGAGTTCGGCAAATCCTGGATCGACAGCGGCATTTCCTTGGTCCCGCTCATGACGTACCACCTGCCACCGAGCAGGCAGCGTCCTCGACCGCATCGACGATCGACTGGTAACCGGTGCACCGGCAGTAATTGCCGGAGAGATATTGGCGAATCTCCTCACGGCTAGGAGACGGATTTTCCTTAAGCAGTTCCGCTGCCGTTAAAAGCATTGCGGGCGTGCAGAAGCCGCACTGCGAGGCGTTGCGTTCGAGAAACGCTGCCTGTAGCACTGCGATTTCGCCGCTGTCGGAGATGCCCTCGATGGTCTGGACCTCAGCGCCATCGGCTTGGACCGCGAGCGTCAGACAGCCGCGCACCAGCAACCCGTTCACACGGATCGTGCAAGCGCCACAGACGCCGTGCTCGCACCCCACATGCGATCCGGTCAGGCCGAGTTTTTCACGAAGGAAATCAACCAGGTTTTGACGCGGCTCCACCGGTTGGGTCACCCGCTCACCGTTGACAGTGAAAGTAATTTCCCGATCAGCGATCATCTGACGTCGGCCCTCTTCATTGCCGTCAGCACCCGCACCGCCAGCACCTGCGACAAATGGAGCTTCATCTGCCCTGTCGCCTGGAGGTCATCGGGCGGCTCCAAATCCTTAGCGAGCACGGTTTTGGCCTCGGCCAGCGCCGCACTGTCGAAGGGCCGGCCCTCGAGAACCCGCTCGGCGGTCCGGACACGGATCGGCCGGGTGTCCACTCCGCAATAGGCGAGCCGCACGTCCCTAAGCATCTCGCCGTCAAACTGCGCGTGGGCCGCCAAGCCGGATATAGCGAAATCGCCACTACGCCGGGAGAATTCGGAAAACCCAGAGCGATAATTGGCCCCTATCACTGGCACCTCGATCGCCGTCAGCATCTCGCCCGGCTTGAGGTCGGTTTCAAAGAGACCGCAGAAGAAGTCGGCAACCGGGACCCTGCGGCGGCCACTCTTGGCCGCGATTTCAAGTTGGGCATCGAGTGCGAGCATGCAGGCCGGCAGTTCCGCCGCCGGATCAGCATGCGCGAGACTGCCGCCAACTGTCCCACGGTTGCGGATCGCGGGGTGTGCGATCCAGGGTATTGCCTGGCTGAGCATCGGTGCGGCACGCGCAACCTCCGCCGAGGCCTTGAGCTCGGAAAAAGTGGTAAGCGCGCCGATCCGCAATACGCCGTCGTCGATGACGATGCCGCGCAACGCATCCTGCCCCGTGATGTCGATTAGAATTGCGGGCGCCGACAGGCGCATATTGAGACTGGGAAGCAGACTTTGCCCGCCGGCGAGCAGACGCGCGTCGTCGCCATAGCGGTCAAGCAGGTCGAAGACCTCTTCAACCGAGCGCGGCTTGGCATAGTCGAATGGGGCGGGCTTCAATTTGCCCCCTCTGTAAAATTCAGCCGGTATCCTTGAGGCGCGTGGATCCAAAATGTTCACATCCGGCGAGAGCGATACTGATTTGGATCAATTCCCAGCTGAAAAATTCTCGTCCTGGCGCTAACCATCTCAAAAACGGGGGGATTTTTATGACGTTTTTGAGAGGGACAGCGAGCGCCGTTGCTCGCCTTGAATCTGGAGCAACACGCTGAAGATTGCCGGGGAGCTCGGCGTCGGTCCGCCGCGTCTGTCTTAAGTTTCAAGTGCGCGCGCTGCCGAATGGCAAATGGGATGCTTCATAAATAGCATGCCGCTGGCCTCGGGCGCGCGCCCGGTAATAAGCATGCGCTCAAGCATGGGCGCTATACGCGCGAAGCTATCGAAGAACGCCGACAACTGCGAGCCTTGCTGCGGCAGTCGCGGTCGCTGGTACAACAGATCGAGTGATTGGCTCCCTAGCATCATCAACTTGTCTTCTCGTCTCAGGGAAATCCAGGAGATGAGGCCGCGAGGGCAGTCCCAACTTAGTCAGTTGGATCATAAGCGGACGCTATGACTTCACTGGGCATCACCTCCAATGCGCGGGCTGCATCGAAGGTAGTTTTGCAACAGATTCCCCCGGAAAGCGGACTTTCTAATAGTTAGACGCGGATAGCGCCAGGCCGGAGGCGCTACCAGCTCGCGTGACTGCGCCTATATCGCGCGGTTTCATCTGGCGCACAATGTAGATGGGGGAATCGCCGCAGGCGGGGGCGGTGACGTCGATTTGGGCGTGGCCATAATCCGATTGACACCAGCGTCCGCCTTCAAAGAGACCGTGCGCGGCGGCGATCTGACCCAGGACAACACGGCCAGGCAAATTGCAGCGTGGATCAACCACGCCGCGCCTCAGTTGGCACACGTCGAGCGCTTTGCCGCACGGATGTTCGCTTTCGGGCGCACATCTCCCCGGCCGAAGGCCGCCCATGAACAACACACGCGCACCGTGGTTCTTTTCCAGGTCATCGATATACGCTTGGAAACGTGCGGCATAGGCAACGCCAACCCGAGCGCGCGCACCTGTTTTGGCAGACACGACGATACCGTCGAGTTTGTTGCCGCCGGCACCGAGCGGACGCGCAACAGGTATCGGCACGGCCGCCGAAGTCGTGGTCTTCATGACCTCAGTTGTCGCTTCCGTGAAGCCCGCTGCAGTAGCCGCCATAGTCGTCGTGATAGTTTCCGTGGTTGATGTTCCAAGAACGAGCGGCACTCGCAGAATCTCAGAATACAAAACTGCAGCATCGAAATCGAACCGACGTGCAGATTGCAAAATCGCTTCTGAGGCCAACTCGGAATTCGCAGTGCTAACTGCCGGAGCCGTAGTCGCTGCTTCCGTAGCGCTAACGGCAGGAGTCGCTACTTCCTTAGTGCTGACTGCAGGAGCTGTGGTTACCGAGCCCGCGGTCGGGCTAGCCGTGGCCACCGCAGCCGCGGTGTAAATTTTCCTTCGACTCGTTCTATCGCTTGCAACCGACGCCGAGCCCGCATTAAAAGTTGTGCAATGACCATCGTTGTCGCAGACAACTGCCGGTGAAGTGTTTTGGTGTCGACGCTGACCGGCCTCTGCAGCTAACACGACAAGCAGCGTGAAGGCCACGACTGTGACTACCTTCATGCTCTCCCCGCGTGACAATCGGCGGCTCCCCAGCAGACTTTTGAAATTATGTGCCGAGTCAGGCCTTCATCAGCGGTAGTCAGGTGCGCCTTTATAATTTTCGCAAAATTTCTACAATTTTGTAAATCCATGAAGGTGTTCAAAGACTAAGTTGCTGGATTGATTGATGATCTTCTGTTCTGTGCCGTTGGCGAGAAGATCGCCCTTCGGGCGCCGTCGCATTATTGATTGATTTCCGGCTCGACGAGCTTTGTTAGGTTTTGCAGCGACTGCTGCCAACCGAGGTAGCACGCCTCCAACGGAATGACATCAGGTAGGCCATCCTGCACGATGTTTAACTCAGTGCCGAGCGATACTTTCTTGAGGATCACCGTCACCTGAATTTGGCCCGGCAAGTTGGGGTCATCGAATTTGTCTGTGTAGCGCAAGCGTTCATTGGGCACGAGCTCAATATACTCGCCGCCGAACGAGTGGCTTTTGCCCGTGGTAAAATTTCGGAACGACATTCTATAGGTGCCACCTGCTTTTGCATCTAGCTGATGCACAGTGCACACAAAGCCATTGGGAGGCAGCCACTTTGCCAGCGCATCCGCTTCGATGAACGCGCGATAGACCTTCTCTGGTTTGGTTGCCAGGACGCGATGCAGACGAACAGTGTTGGGCATCTTATTTCTCCCTATGGCGAAGTGGCTACCAGGACATTCAAAATAACGACGATGATACTCGATTGAGTCAGCAGCAACGGCAGTTGCATCGCTTCGCCGAACGGCACGCGCGTGAAGCTCAAATCCTGCTCGAAAACGTTACCGCGCGCTGTGCAGTTGCTTGTGCACCCGGCTACTAAACGCCTGGTATCGGCAGAACCGGCATTATTTCCACGGATTCGCCCGGGAAGATCGTGAAGTGCGGATGCTTTTCGAAGAGCTTCGCGGCAGTTTCGTGCGAATCCGCGCGAACAACTATGTAGGCCCCAATCTCGTTGCTGGTATCTTCGATACCGTGTTGCGTTATCTTTTTCGTTTTACCTAGCGGTCCACCCATGCCGACAATCGCGGCATGATGCTTTTCGCTCCAAGCCTTCCAGGCGGCTATTCCCTCTTGTTGCTTGGCGCGCCGTTCCCCTTCGGGAAGGGCATTCCATGCTGTCATTCGCGGGCTGGTTTTGCTGCCGAGGAAAACTGCGAGAAATGTATTGTCCGTACTCATGAGGTCTCCTTTTCCGTTACGCGACTGCGACGGCGGCATTCCCTTTCGGTATTTCAGCTTCGCGGCTGCGCCTTTGGCTGATTCATCGCCCAAAGCACGCCGAACGGGTCGCGTACCTGGCCATAGCGGTCGCCCCAGAACATGTCCGCCGGCGGCATTACAGCCTCGGCGCCCGCATCGACCGCGCGCTTGAATGCCGAGTCGATATCAGCGACCAGCAGCATGAGATTGAATGCCTGCGGATTCTGCAGCCCGTGCCCGTGTTCGGGAAACGGATCGCTCAGCATCACCGAGCTGCCATTGACGTAGAGATGCACGTGCATCGTCCGGCCCTTATCGTCGGGCGGGTAGGTGAAAGCGAGCCGCGCGTCAAAAGCACGCTGATAGAATTCGGCCGCCCGCATCGCCCCATCGATTTGCAAATAGGGAACAACGCCGCCTTTCACTTCAACATGAGGTTGCTGCTGCACGGTCACAGATATCTCCCTTTGATGCTCCAACCTTGACAAGTTAGGTTGATATCAACATATATAGGCAATGTCAACGCCTGATTCGGTACCCTACGAAATCACTCTTCACGTCCGCGACACGTGCCTCTGCCTTCACGTCCAGCGCGCGGCACGGGCATTGGCTAGGCGCTTCGATGAGGCGCTGCGGCCGCTGGCGCTGACCAACGGCCAGTTTTCGTTGCTGATGTCGCTCAATCGCCCCGAGCCGCCAACGATCGGCAGCGTCGCGACCCTGCTTGCGATGGACCGCACCACACTTACTGCCAATCTCAAGCCGTTGGAACGGCGCGGTCTGGTGAAGCTGACAATCGACAAAGAGGACAAACGTAGTCGCCGGCTGTCACTCACAGTCGCCGGTCGCAAGCGACTGCTGAAGGCCCTACCCGTCTGGAGGGAGACACATGCCGCCATTGAGCGTGTCCTAGGCAAGCCCAACCGCTCCGACAACCTGCGTGCCGATCTGAGTGCGCTTTGTTAAGAATGTTTTGAAAACCGCGGTAAATAGGAAATGTCCAACCAAACGTAGCCCGAACAAGAAGCGGATCCGAGCCGAGACAACTATTTAGGCTTTTTCACGCCGCCGTTCTACGAATTCGACGAGCGGCGCGCCCCGCTCGTAGCGATCCATGACCGAAAGTCGGGCCGAGCTTCGCAAAGTTGGCTTTAATTTAGAAACTGAAAGCACAAAGCACACAATCGCGGTTACGCGGCGACCCGCGAGCAACCAATGGCGGATTTCAAGGTGTCGATGAGACTGCGTGAGCGGGCCTTACCGGCTCCGTTCTCGACGCTGAGCAGCACGCTTGGATCGCCGTCGTGACCGACCGGCAGCGCGCCGCCTGATTTCCTCGCTAGCGCGCTTTACGAAGCCCGTTCGAGATCAGACTTGAGCGCCACCAAAAAGCGAGCCGCCTCGCCGCCCGTCACCACACGATGATCGAAGGTCAATGACAACGGCAGAATGCGCCGCACTGACGGCCGACCCTCGCGCACCACCATGTCTTGGCGAATGCGGCCGGCCCCTATAATCGCGACCTGGGGCGGCACAACAACGAGGTTGGCGAAGCGTCCTCCGATCATGCCGAAATTCGACAACGTGATGGTAGCGCCGCGTAGTTCCTCGGAGGGGATCGACCTTGCGGCAGCGTCAGCCCGCAGTCGGTCGAGTCCGGCCCGCAAGTCGCGCGCGTCACGCTCGCCGACATTGCGAACAACTGGCACAATCAGGCCGTCTTCGGTGTCGACCGCGATACCAATGTCGATGCGGCTGACCAGACGCCGCTCTCCCGCTTCGGCATTATACCAGGCGTTAAGCGAGGGCTCGGCCTTGCAGGCTACCGCAATAGCGCGAACAAGCCGGACCGTGATATCCTCACCTTTCAGCCAATCGTCGACGTCAGCCTCGTCGGTCACGCTTGCCGGCGACACCTCGGCGTGCGCTACCGCCATCCGCTGCGCCATGGCGCGGCGCATTCCTCTCAGCGGTTCGGCAGGGCCTGCATCAACCAGGCTCTTGGCGGCGCGTTCTACGTCCGCCCGCGTGATGGTACCGGCAGGTCCAGTGGCTTGGACGAGGTTGAGGTCGACATCGAGCTTGTGCGCAAGCGCCCTCACCGCAGGAAGAACTTGTCGGGTTCGGGCTTGCGTCGGCTCGGGTGGTGCTTCAGCCGCGCGAGACGGTTTCTCGTCCTGATTAAGCTCACCAACAACTGTTCCAGTGTCTTGCTCCGTACCTTCCGCAAACTCGACGAGGGGGGCCCCCACTTTAACCAAATCGCCCTTGGAGCCGAACAGGCGCGCTATGCGACCGCTCCGAGGGGCAGGAACCTCCACCACGGCCTTGTCGGTCTCGACCGACACAAGCGGCTGATCAGTCACCACATGGTCACCCTCGTTAACGTGCCAAGCGACAATCTCCGCCTCTTCGAGGCCTTCACCGAGATCAGGCAGGACGAACTGACGCATGGGAGCTCCGCGAAGTTCAGCTGAACTGACAGACCTTGCGAGCGGCCGCCACGATCCGGTTCACCGATGGCATGTAGTACTGTTCAAGCCGTGGAAGCGGTATGATGGTGTCGTAGCCGGTGACGCGGACCACCGGAGCAAGTAATGACGTCAGCCCACGCTCGGCAATGAGCGCGGCGATCTCCGCACCGAAGCCGCCCGTCCGTGCCGCCTCGTGCACGATCACACACCGTCCTGTTTTCTGCACCGAAGCGAGTACGGTGTCTTCGTCATAGGGCTTAAGCGTGGCAAGGTCGATCACCTCTGCGCGGATGCCGTCGTCGGCGAGCGCATCGGCGGCCGTCAAAGTCTCCTTTACCATCGCGCCCCAGCTGATCAGCGTCACGTCCTGCCCTTCGCGAAGGACGAAGGCGACGTCCAGCGGCAAAGCCTCGCCGTCGTCATTAACCCGACCTTTCGCGGCCCGGTAGATGCGCGTGGGCTCGAGGAACACGACTGGATCAGGATCACGGATCGCGGCCAGCAAGAGTCCGTAGGCGCGTTCTGGCGAAGACGGTATCACCACGCGCAGACCCGGGATATGGGCTAGCATGGCCTCAGTGCTCTCCGAGTGGTGCTCGGGGGCGCGGATGCCACCGCCGTGGGGCGTGCGCAGCACCATCGGACAGCTGAGCCGTCCTTGCGTGCGATTGCGCAGCCGGGAAGCATGGTTCACCAATTGATCGATGCAGGGATAGATGAACCCCATAAATTGGATCTCGCCGACCGGCCTGAGGCCTTGTGCAGCCATCCCGACGCACAAGCCACTGATGAGCAGTTCGGCGAGAGGCGTATCGACCACGCGTTGCGGTCCAAACCGCTGCTGCAGCCCGATAGTGGCGCGGAAGACACCGCCATTGACTCCGACGTCTTCACCCAGAACGACAACGTTGGGATCATCATTCAGGGCGCGGACGAGCGCCAAGTTGACTGCTTCGACCAGCGTCACTTCAGCCATGTGACGCATCCTTCAGCTCGCGGCGCTGAGCAGCATAGGCCGCTGGTAGCTCCGCGTAGAGGTGGTCAAATATGGTCTCTGGTGAGCGCGGACTCGTCGCCAAATAGCGCTCAATCGCCACTTCGATCAGCTGCTGGCACTCGGCCGCAAGCCGCTCTTCCTCCACTTTGCCCCACGCGTTCTGACTAACCAGATATGATCTCAGCCGCGCGATCGGCTCCTCTTTCCAGCGCGCTTGGACCTCCTCCGGCGGTCGGTAGCGCCCGGCATCATCTGCGGTCGTATGGTCGCCGAGCCGATAAGTCACAGCCTCGATGAAGCGCGGCCCCTTGCCGGCACGCGCCTCGACGATCGCCTCTTCGGCCGCGGCGCGCATGGCGATGACGTCGTTGCCGTCGACCTGCTCGCCGATAAATCCCGCAGCGATCGCTTTTTGAGCAAGCGTCTCCGACGCAGTCTGCAATTTAAGCGGGACGGATATGGCCCACTGATTGTTGTTGGCAACAAAAACCACAGGCAGTTTGTAAATGCCCGCGAAGTTCATCGCCTCCCATACGTCGCCCTTTGAGGTGGCACCCTCACCAAACAAACAAACCGCGACACGGGGTTGCTTTCGGAGCACGAAAGCATAGCCGACCCCGGCAGCATGCGGAGCATGCGATCCGACTGGAATGCAAAATGGGAAATCATGGGCTGGGCCTGACCAGTGGTTGCCGCGCTCATCGCCACCCCAATAGAGCAGGATCTCCTCAATCTTGACGCCGCGCCAGAGCAGCGCAGCGTTGTCCCGATAAGAGGGCAAGAGTACATCCTCCTCGCGCATGGCGCTGGCGATCCCGATCGAGACCGCCTCTTGACCGAGCGACACGGCGTAAGTCCCGAGCCGTCCAGTGCGCTGGAGTGAGACAGCCTTGGTATCGAAGGCACGGGTCAGCACCATACCGCGATAGAGCGAGAGCAGCATGCTGGTGTCTGAAGCAAAATGCGGCAGCCGCCTCAGAACGGTGCCATCCGGCGCGAGATAGCTGCGCCGACGCACCTCGAAGCGAGCAATCACCGGGAGTTCTTCGTCTGTTACTGCTTGTTCGGCCATGCGCCCCACCAGCTGACAGTTGCGTGTACCGAAAACCTAAACCCGAACGTAGCAGCAACGAAGT
>DASSYU010000606.1:0-3890 GCA_035703125.1 Pseudolabrys sp.
GTTTTTCTGCCCAACTTCTCCGACTCGGCCGCGGCTTCGGCTTCGCTCTTGAAGGCGATCTGCCGCGAGTGAGGCAGCGCTTCGGGATGCTCGCGCTGGAGAAAATCAATCAGTTTCTCGCGCACCTCGCAGCGCAGGTCGAAGGCCTGACCGGACGAGCGGGCGCTCATCAGCAGGCGCAGCTCCATTGTGCCTTCCTTGAAATCGGTGACCTGGGCTACGCACACCTGACCGTCCCACCGTTTCGACTCTTTCAGGATCGCGCTGAATTTCTCGCGAATGATGTCGACCGGCGCCCTGTAGTCGAGATAGAGCATGACATTGCCGATGAGCGAGGAGTTTTCACGCGTCCAGTTCTGGAACGGCTTCTCGATGAAGTAGGTGAGCGGCACGATCATGCGCCGCAGATCCCAGAGCTTTACAACGACGTAAGTGGATGTGATTTCTTCGATGGTGCCGTATTCGTTCTCGACAATAACCGCGTCATACAGCCGGATCGGCTGCGTCATCGCGAGCTGCACGCCCGCCATCAGGTTGCTCAACACGGGCCGCGCGGCGAGGCCGGCAACGATGCCTGCGACACCGGCGGAGGCGAACAGGCTGACGCCATATTGCCGCACGGCAGGAAATGTCATCAGTGCGGCGCTGAGCGTGAGCATGATCAGCAAAACGTCGATCGTGCGGGCGAGCACGCGTACCTGCGTGTTGTGCTTGCGCGCGAGCAGGTTGTCGTCGATGTCGAGACGAAAGCGCCGCAGATAGAGATCGGCGGCGATATGTAAGGCAATGATCGCCGCCCAGCCAATCAGGCCGATCACGGCGACCGCCATCAGACGAGCGAGCAGGGCCGCGGTTTCCGGTGGTAGCGGCGCGACCGGAATGGCCACGATCATCGCCAGGATCAGCAGCGCGGCGCGGGTGAGACCTCGTGTCTGCGTAAAGAACGAAAACACGTATGGATAGCGCTCGGCGAATGCACGGCGGACGAGCCTGCTTGCCCAACGGTGCAGCGCGAGCGCCAAAAGCACGGCGAACGCAAGTATGAGCAGCGCGACTGCCGGATCGGGCAGCCATTTGAGAAGGTCCTTGACCCAGGTCATCGCCGTTCTGAGCGAATCCATGCGTGTTTAATATCATCCATGTCGGTGGGGCGAATATGGCCTGGGGCTTCAACCAACAGGCCCCGGCTGGACAAGGCTACGGGCAGGTGGCAAAACGCCCGCGTTGCAACGGGATTTGATACGCGACGCCGATGAAAAGTTTCCTGCTCAAATTGTTCACCTGGTGGAATTCGCAGACCTTCGGGACACAATTCTGGACCTGGATGTATGGCGAGATCGTCGGCGACGACGAGTTCGGCAACCGGTACTATCGGACCCGCGGCGGCAAGGTCGACAAGACGCTCGGCTTCGAACGCCGCTGGGTGGTCTACAATGGCTATACGGAAGCGTCTGCGGTGCCGCCCTCCTGGCACGGCTGGCTTCATCACACCGTCGACACGCCGCCGACGCAGGAAAGCTACAAACCATATCCCTGGCAGAAACCGCACCGCCCGAACTTGACGGGTACGCCAGGGGCATACCGCCCATCCGGATCGACGCTCGCCACCGGACGCCGGCCGAAGGCGACGGGGGACTACAAGGCCTGGAATCCGGGAAATCAGTAGCCAAAATCGGCGCCCTTCCGCCGCCGTATTCCCCGTGTTAACCGGTCGCTGCTAATTCACGCCGGCCGAGGCCGTAATCGGATCTTGATGGCGCGTCGCATCCGCCCAGTCGTGCTTTTTGTGTTTGCCGCACTGCTTGCGGCGCCGCCGGCATTTGCGCAATTCGGCTCGATCTTCGGCAATCCTCCGCCGCGCCCGCCTGCGGATGTTCCGAACGCACCGCCTTCGCAGCAACCGCCGCCGTATTATCCCAGCAGCCGCGACACGCCGCCGTCGCAGCCGCTGCCCGCCCCGATGAATTTGCCTCCTTCCAACCGGCCAGGGGCTGGCGCGGTACAGTCGCAGCCGCTTCCGCCACCGCCGGGCGGGATTGTGGCGCCAGCGCCGCCGCCGGGTCAGCGTCCGCAACAGGATGTATCGGCGCCGTCCCAGCCGCCCGCGGCGCTGCCGCCCGGTCCAGGTTCCCCGCGCAATGCTCCGCAGCAGGCCAATACGGCGCCGCAGCCCAGTGACGAAGTTGTGGTCGAACCGCCGCCGCAACGCATCACCAATCCAACGGCGATATTTTCGGGTCTCGACAAGATCACCGGACGGATCATTTCATTCGATGTCGCGATCAATGAGACGGTGCAGTTTGGCGCGCTGCAGGTGACGCCGCGCGTTTGCTACTCGCGGCCGCCGACCGAGACGCCCAATACCGATACCTTTGTCGAAGTCGATGAAGTCACCTTGCAGGGCGAAATCAAGCGGATCTTTACCGGCTGGATGTTCGCTGCAAGTCCGGGCCTGCACGCGGTCGAGCACCCGATCTACGACGTGTGGCTGACCGAATGCAAAGGCGGGCAGAATCCGAATGTCGCCGAAGTGCCCGTGGACCAGAAGCCACCGGCGCGGCAGCAACCGCAGCAACCACAGCAACCACAGCAGCGCCGCACCTCGCCGCCGCCACAGCCGCAGCGCGCGCCGCCGCCGCCCGGCTTCTTCCCGCCGCCGGTGCGTTAATCACGCGTTGTTGCGAAGAATCGAGAGCGCTTCTTCGCCGCTGACTGTCCGCGTCGCAGGCAGAGCGGCAAAATCGGCATCGCCATGCAAGGCCTCTTCGAGCAGCCGATGATAGCGGCGCTTCTGAATTTCGACGGCGCCGAACGTCCTTAGGTGCTCCGTAACATATTGGGTGTCGAGCAAACGATAGCCGCCCACCTTGAGGCGGGCGACGAGGTGCACGAGCGCGATCTTCGAGGCGTCGCGCGCGCGATGGAACATGCTCTCGCCGAAGAAGGCGCGGCCGAGCGATACGCCATATAATCCGCCAATAAGATGATCGCCGTCGTACACCTCTACCGTGTGGCAGTGGCCGCGGTCGAACAACGACCGGTATATGCGGCGGATGCGGATATTGATCCAGGTGCGGGCGCGGTCCTGCTTGGGTTCAGCGCAGCCTTCGATGACCGCGTCGAAGTCGCGGTCAATATAGACCGTATAGCGCGTGGTGCGGACGGTACGGGCGAGACGAGCCGGAAGATGAAACCCCTGCAGCGGAATGACCCCCCGCATGTCTGGCTCGATCCAGTAGAGCGCGGGGTCGTCGGCACTTTCCGCCATCGGAAAAATCCCGCAGGCGTACGCCTTCAGCAGCACGTCCGGCGTGATCTCGATGAAAGTGTTTTCGCGGTTTGCCATGGCGCGAACCTGTCCTACGGTAACGCAAACACGGGAAGGAAACAGCGGCCTCGGAACCCGGTCTGTTAACGCTTTCCACACCCCAAATGCAGCAAATTTTCGTATGGTGTGGGGCCTGTGTCGAAGGACGCGCAGGCGGGAGCCAAACCGACGGGGAGAGCAGGGAATGAGCCGGACGGCGGCCGCTATTTCGGTTTTGCTGGTCGAAGATGAAGTTATGATCAGCAACCTGGTTGCGAACTGTCTGAGCGAGTCCGGCTTTCGCGTGCACGAAGTCGCCACGGCGGACGAAGCGCTGCGCTATATCAGATCGGGTGCCGGCGTCGACGTGCTGTTTACCGATATCGATCTGCCCGGTGGCATGAACGGTGCCGAGCTTGCCGAGCGGGCGCGCGAACTGCGGCCCGAGATGCCGATTGTCTACGTTTCGGGGCGCTACAAACTTTCCGAAATATCGCCACTGGTGCCGCGCTCGTTGTTCGTCTCCAAGCCCTACGACCCCAACGATATCTGCGCGCTGTTGACGCGCCTCACAGGTGGACGC
>DASSYU010000098.1:0-5257 GCA_035703125.1 Pseudolabrys sp.
CGAAACAATCGCCAACTCGGCCGAGGATACGTTGAAAGAATCAAAAAAATTTCCGCACTCGGACCACGAGGAGCTACACGTTGAAGACCAGAACAACCTCAGTTCCCGGTTGTCGGCGTATCGCAAGGAAAGCGGCTCGAGGCGGCCCGATTTCGCCAGGGCCTACGATGAACTTGTCGAGCGTCTTAACGTGATCGATCGCGGTGAGGTCGGTCCCCAGCTTGGCGAAGCAATGCCACAATTCAACCTTCCCGACGAGAACGGACGGCTCGTCACGCTCTCATCCCTGCTCCAGTCCGGACCAGTGGTCATCAGCATTAACCGCGGTCACTGGTGTCCTTATTGCAAGCTCGATCTGCGTTCGCTCGCGGAGATCAACGACGAAATCGAACGGCTGGGAGCGCGTGTGATCGCGATCATGCCGGACGGCGCAGAATTTACAGAGGGCTATGCCACCCGAAATAGTTTGCCCTTTCCAGTGCTCAGCGATATCGATCTCGGCTACTCGCTTTCGCTTGACCTCATTTTCTGGGTCGGAGACCAGATCCGGGAGCTTTACAGCCAAGCTGGCGTGGAGCTCGAGAAGTACCACGGAAATCACGCCTCTTTTTTGCCAATGGCGTCCAAATTCATTGTCGGTCGCGACGGGCTGGTAAAGGCTCGGCAAGTGAACATCGAATTCCGCGAGCGCATGGAGCCCGAAGCCATTATCGCGGAGCTGCGGAAACTCCAATCAGCGGCATAGCGGCCCGCTATCGGAACCATCGGCAGACGATATTTCAGCGCAATCGCGAAAATCGGCAGTCTCCCGGCATCGCTCGATCGCGAGCGCTTCGCAAAACGGGAGAATTTCGATGGCACAGAAGATTACGACATTGCTTGCAATCGCAGCGGCGCTGAGCTCCGCGCTTGCCGCGACCGCAATTTCGCCAGCACAGGCCGGCGGAAAGGAAAAATGCTACGGCGTCGCCCTGAAGGGTCACAACGACTGCGCCGCTGGGGCCGGCACGACGTGTGCGGCAACGTCGAAGGTCGACTACCAGGGGAACGCCTGGAAACTTGTCGATCAGGGCACCTGCACTGCCACAAAAACCCCGCTCGGTCCTGGTTCGCTCACGCCCATCAAGCGTCCAGCCTGACACGCGCAACGGGCGGGAGCGGTGATCCGCTCTCGCCCGTGCCGCAACGATTTGGCGGGAAAATTCATGACAGAGCACGCGCCACAGCAAATCGACAGTCCGGCCATGACCTCAACCGGCACCGGTGCCGGACTCAACCCGGAACATGCCGAAGATATTTTCGGGCAGCCGCGCCGGGTCGATTTTTTCGAAATTCATGCCGAGAACTACATGGGTCATGGCGGCCCGCCCCATGAGCTTCTTCGGCATATCCGGGCGGAATATCCTCTTTCAATTCACGGCGTCGGCCTCTCCATCGGAGGTACGGCACCGCTCGATCGCGGCCATCTCGCTCGCTTGAAGCACCTCATTGATGTCTACCAGCCGGCCCTGTTTTCAGAGCATCTTGCATGGTCGACTCATGACGGCGTCTTCCTCAATGACCTCCTGCCCCTGCCCTACAACGAGATATCGCTGGCGCACGTTTGCGCGCATGTAGAACAGGTCCAGGACGGTCTCGGCATGAGAATGCTGCTGGAAAATCCGTCGACATACGTTGCCTTCGGCGCGACCAGGATGACGGAGATTGAGTTCTTGTCCGCAGTCGCGCAGCGAACTGGGTGCGGACTGCTGCTCGACGTCAACAATGTGCATGTGTGCGCAGTCAACCATGGGTTTGACGCCGCGACTTACATCGACACCTTTCCCATGCAGCATGTCGGCGAGTTTCACCTCGCGGGATTCGCCGAAGATTGCGACAGCGAAGGAGCACGGCTTCTGATCGACGACCATGGCCGGCCCGTCAGTGACGTCGTTTGGGATCTTTACTGCCGCGCGCTGGCGCGGGGATATCGGGCGCCCACGTTGATCGAGTGGGACAACCAGGTGCCGCCATTCGGCACGCTGGCCGGCGAGGTTGCACGGGCGCGTCAGCTTATGGCCGCTCCGCCGACAATTATGCAGGCGGCTTAGTGCCATGCTCGCACTCGCCATGGACGACGGATTGACGCGGCTTCAAGCCGCATTCGCCGACGCGGTTTTCTTCGACCACGCGCCAATTCCTGCGACAATCCGCGACGCATCCGGGCTTGCCCACGCTAGCCGTTTTTCGGTCTATCGGAACAATGTTTTCGCCGGCCTGATAAATGCCGTCGGCGCGCGTTATCCGGTCGTAAGAAAGCTGTTGTGGGAGGACGGCTTCAATCGCGTTGCCCAGCTTTACATTGCGGCGGAGCCGCCACGTTCGCCGGTTCTGCTCGAATACGGCGAAAGCTTCCCGAAATTCCTCCGCAATGTCGGGCGAAGCATTTCCGCAGACTATCTTGCCGACGTGGCCGAGCTCGAGTCCGCGCGCACCCGCGCCTACCATGCGGCCGACGCGACCCCGGTGTCTCGAGACGCTTTTAGCAAGTTGGCTCCGAATGAGATTTCGGATCTGCGTCTCGGGTTGCATCCTTCGGTTCATCTGCTCAAGTCGCGATTTCCCATGGTCAGCACCTGGGAAGCCAACCTCCACGCCAACGACAACACGCTGAATCTCTGGCAGCCGGAGTATGCCCTGATTGCCCGTCCGAGACTGGACGTGGAGGTGCGACGGTTGACGCCCGGCGCTTATGAATTTTTGTCCGCCTTGGCTGACGGCTGTAGCGTCAGCGAAGCTGTCGACCGGAGCGTCGCGAAAGCACCGGATTTTGACCTGCGTGAATCGTTCGAGGCCCTGATATCCGCTGACGTGGCTGTCACCATTGGCGATCGCCCATAGCCGCAAGCTATCGACGACATAGGGACTGAAAGCTTGTCCGGCGAGCCGCCGACTGTAGCAATAAGAGTGTAAATCATAGGACCGACAATGGATCAGCGGGAAATCCGACGCGTCGTGATCGTCGGCGGCGGTTTTGGAGGGCTTGCCGCCGCCAAAGGTCTGGCGGGCGCTCCGTTCGAGGTGACGCTTATCGATCGCAACAACCATCACCTGTTTCAACCGCTGCTCTACCAAGTGGCGACCGCAGGACTCTCACCGGCCGACATCGCTTCGCCGATCCGCAGCATCCTCAGTGGGCAGCACAATCTCAGAACAATGCTGGCGGAAGTATCGGGTGTCGATGTCGCCCGCAAGGAAGTGATCGCGAACGGCAAGCGCATCAGCTACGACTACCTGGTGCTCGCTACCGGTGCCCGGCATGCCTATTTCGGTCACGATGACTGGGCCGCGTTTGCGCCTGGCCTGAAAACCATTGACGACGCTACCTATTTGCGCCGTCGTATCCTGTTGGCCTTCGAGTGCGCCGAGAACGAAGCTGACCCCGACGAACGACGGAAGCTGATGACTTTCGTCGTGGTCGGCGGAGGCCCAACCGGGGTTGAGATGGCAGGCGCCATCGCCGAACTCGCCAAGCGGGCGCTCGCTTCCGACTTCCAATTGATCAATCCATTTTGCGCGCGAATCATTCTCGTTGAGGGCGCGTCGCGGCTTCTCACTCCGTTCGATCCTTCGCTATCAGATGCAGCATGCCTTTCGCTCAAGCAGATCGGCGTCGAGGTACGTTTTGGAACGGCGGTCACTCATTGCAGCTGCGATGGCGTGCGTTTAGGTGACGAACTCATTCCCGCGCGAACGATCATCTGGGCTGCCGGCGTAATGGCATCGCCTGCGGGCCGCTGGCTCGGCGCCGCAACCGACCGGGCCGGACGCGTCGTGGTACGCGCCGACCTTTCGGTACCAGGGCACCCCGATATTTTCGTCGTCGGAGACACTGCAGCGGTGACTGGTGCGGACGGAGCAATGCTTCCTGGTGTGGCTCCCGTTGCCAAGCAGCAGGGCCAATACGTTGCGCGCGTCGTGATCGCACGCGACCAGGGACGCGCTGCCACGGCGTTTCGCTATCGCGATCTCGGCTCGCTCGCGACGATCGGCCGTTCGAGGGCGGTCGCTCAATTTGGCAGGTTTCGCCTTTCGGGTTTCACCGCCTGGATGCTGTGGAGCGTCGCCCACGTCTACTTTCTGATCGGATTCCGGAATCGGTTCGTGGTCGCCCTCAACTGGGCGTGGAGCTACCTCACTTTTCAACGGGGCAGCCGTCTCATCACGGGCCTTTACGCACGTGCCGACGGTATGCGTCAGTCGCTACAAAAGGCGAGCTAAAGTAATATGTTCTAGTGGTCGCCAAGGGGACATCTACATGGAAATGCACCAGGTGCGATATTTCCTGGCGGTCGCGCGGACGCTGAACTTCACACGCGCGGCCGATGAGTGCCACGTGGCCCAGCCGTCACTGACGCGCGCGATCAAACTCCTGGAAGGCGAGCTAGGTGGCGATCTTTTCCGACGCGAGCGACCGCGCGTCATGCTTACACCGCTCGGCGAGCGCATGTTCCCATTGCTGAAGCAGTGCTATGACAGCGCCCAGAGCGCCCGCGCGCTCGCTGCCATGATTAACGACGGCGAGGTCGGCGCGCTCAAGCTCGCTGTATCGGGCAGCATCGAGCTCGGCCTTATCCTGTCGCATGTCAACGAACTGAGAAAGAGCTTCAGCGACGTCGAGCTCAAGATCCTGCGCGGCACCGGGCCGCAGATCGTCGAATACCTTAAGGCGGGCGACGCCGAGCTCGCCGTGGGAACTTCGATCGGTGAGACCTGGGACCGGCTCGACAGCTGGAAACTCTTTGATGAGTCGTTCGACATGGTGTTCAGCCGAACGCATCGCCTCGGGAGCCAGGAAGCGATCAGCCTCGACGATCTCAAGCCCGAGCATTTTCTCCTGCGGAGCCATTGCGAGAAGTGCGGCGATCTCGCCTCGATGCTGCGTGCAAAGGGACTCAATGCCGATCATCGCCATGAGGTTTCATCGGACCAGGATCTGCTGGCCCTGCTCGAAGCCAATATCGGTATTGGCTTTCTGCCGCGGACGGTCAATGCGCCGCAAAGTCTGGTCCGCGTTTCAGTGAAAGGACTCGAGCTGGGACGGGACGTATGTCTCTACGGCGTCGCGGGCAGACAACGCACGCCGATCGCCGCGACCTTCATGAAAATGCTCCGCGCTGCAAACTGGCAGAAGAAGTCGGCCTGAATTCAGGTCAATGCGCCGATCAGATCCTCGACCGCCATACGCTTGCGATAGTCCGGATCAACAAAACGCGCC
>DASSYU010000126.1:0-3692 GCA_035703125.1 Pseudolabrys sp.
TGCGCATCCGGTCATTGCGGGGGGACGTGTGCCGTTGCTGATCGAGCTGCTGTCGCCTGCGCACCGTCCGGTTCAGGTTACGCGCGACCTGCCTGGCTTCTGGCGCGGCAGCTACAAGGATGTTCGGTCCGACCTACGGGGCCGCTATCCCAAGCATCCTTGGCCGGACGATCCGCTGACCGCGCCGGCGACGCGGCGCGCCAAACCGCGCGGTCGTTGAATATTAGATTCAATTGTCTGAAAGCGGCTAACGGTCGGCTGACCATGGGCAAACGGCGGTAAGGCGCGACTGCCCCGTTAAGCTCCCCTTGAGTCTGCTCAGGTAGTCTCGCGACCTGACTTCTGGATCCGGTTATGCGCCAGCTCATGATCTTTGCCGTTGTTTTGGTTGTGCTCGGCGGTGTCGCCGCACGCTACGCCGACCAGGCGGTCTCGTCTCCGCCGCAGCAGGCTGCGGTGGTGCAGCCGGCTTACGAGCCACGCGAACCGACAACGTCAGGGCGCAGCCTGATGCTTGAAGCGGACCGTCTTGGCCCCTTCCAGGCTAAGGCCAGGATCGACGGCCGAAGCGTCGGCTTCATTGTCGACACCGGCGCCTCGCTCGTCGTGCTGCGCGAATCGGATGCCGCGCGGGTCGGGATCCGTCCGCGGCCGAGCGACTACACGGCGACTGCGATAACGGCCAATGGGAAGATCAAGGCGGCGCGTGCCACGATCGACCGTATCGAGTTCGGCGGTATTACCGTCTATGACGTGCCCGCCATGGTGCTTCCCGACGAGGCGCTCGCGAAAAACCTGCTCGGCGTGTCCTTCCTGTCGCGGCTCAAACGCTACGAATATGCCAATGGACGCATAGTCCTCGAGCAGTAGGCAAGACTTCTTCGCTTCCGACAACGTGTTATTCCAATGCAGCGCTTTGCTGCTCTGCGGCGTTAGGGTATTGGATTCTCCCACCCGTTTGAGGACCTGATGTTTCCGACGCCGAAACCTGCGCTGACGCCGAATAGCTATGCCTATGAATCCACGCCGCTCGTGAAGCCGACCGGCTTTCGCGAATATGACGCGCGTTGGCTTCTGGAAAAAGAAATCAACCTGATGGGCGTACAGGCGCTGGGGATCGGCCTCGGCACGCTTATTCGCGAATTGAATGTAAAGCCCGAGGTCGTCACCGGCCACGATTTCCGCAGCTATTCGTCGTCGGTGAAGATGGCGCTGGTCTCGGGCCTGATGGCTTCGGGGTGCAAGGTCTACGACATCGGCCTGGCGATCACGCCGATGGCCTATTTTGCGCAGTTCGAGCTCAACGTGCCGTGCGTTGCCATGGTTACGGCCTCGCACAACGACAATGGCTGGACCGGCGTGAAGATGGGCGCCAATCGGCCGCTCACCTTCGGCCCCGTCGAGATGAAGCGCCTCAAGGAAATAGTGCTTGGCGCGAAATTCGACTTTAAGACTGGCGGCAGCTACGAATTCGTTGAGAATTTTCCCGAGCGGTACATCGCCGACCTTACCAAGCGGCCCAAGCTCAAGCGAAAGCTCAAAGTCGTCGCGGCCTGCGGAAACGGCACGGCGGGAGCCTTTGCGCCGCGAATCCTGCAGACCGTCGGCTGCGAGGTCGTGCCGCTCGATTGCAATCTCGATCATACATTTCCGCGGTACAATCCCAACACCGAAGACATGAAGATGCTGCACGCGATGCGCGACGCGGTGATAGTCAATCGCGCCGATGTTGCGTTCGGTTTCGACGGCGACGGCGATCGCTGCGGCGTCGTTGACAATGAAGGCGAGGAGATCTTCGCCGACAAGGTCGGCGTGATGCTCGCCCGCGACATGTCGACAATGCACCGGAACAGCACTTTCGTCGTGGACGTGAAATCGACCGGCCTGTTCCTGACGGACCCGGTGCTGAAGGCGAACGGCGTGAAGGTCGACTATTGGAAAACAGGACATTCCTACATCAAGCGGCGCGTCAACGAGCTTGGCGCAATCGCCGGCTTTGAAAAATCCGGGCACTTCTTTTTCAACAAACCGTTCGGCCGCGGCTACGATGACGGTATGATTTTTGCGCTTGCCGTCTGCGACATGCTCGATCGTAATCCGGGCAAGACCATGGCCGACCTGCGCAAGGCGTTGCCGATGACGTGGGGCTCGCCGACCATGGCACCGCATTGCGACGACGAGAAGAAATACGCGGTTGTAGATTCCGTCGTGAAGCAGTTCGAAGCCGCCAAAGCGGATGGCACGAAAGTTGCGGGGCAGACGATCCGCGAGCTGGTCACCGTCAACGGCGTGCGCGTGACCGTTGAAGATGGCACTTGGGGCCTGGTGCGCGCGTCGTCCAACAAGCCAGAGCTGGTGGTCGTTGTCGAAAGCCCGGTGTCCGAGCAGCGCATGCGCGACATGTTCAAGGCGGTCGACGGCGTATTGCGCACGCATCCTGAAGTCGGCGCATATAATCAGACGATTTGAGCATCGTTGCTGCTTTCACCGGGGCGGTCCCTCTGCGACACTGAGCCATGCGCATAGCCATCCTCGGCGCGGGTCCCGCCGGCCTATATCTTGCCTATCTGATCAAACGGCGGCAGCGCGACGCCGACGTCAACGTGTTCGAGCAGAACGCGGCCAACGCCACCTTCGGGTTTGGTGTCGTATTTTCGGACAAGGCGCTGGATTTTCTGCGCGAGGACGATCCGCAGACCCATGCGGCCATCGCGCCGCACATGGAATCATGGAACGACATCACGCTCGTGCATCGCGGCGAGCGCGTGGTGATCGATGGTGTCGGCTTTGCGGCCATCGGTCGGCTGAAGTTGCTGCAGTTATTGCAGGCGAGGGTGGCCTCGGTAGGAGTTGAGCCGGTCTATCGGCGCGCAGTCCAAAGCCTCGATGATCTGGGCAAAGCCGATCTCATTGTCGGCGCCGATGGCGTCAATTCATTGGTGCGCCGCAGCCATGCGAGCGAACTCAGGTCGACGGTTCGCCTGATGACAAACCGCTTCGCCTGGTTTGGCACCACCAAGCGTTTCGAAACATTGACGCAGACATTCATCGAGACCGAGCATGGATGCTTTAACGCGCATCACTACAGATATGCACCGGAGCTGAGCACGTTCATCGTTGAGGTCGACGAGCCCACATTCTCGCGCGCCGGTCTTGCGCGATTGGAAGAGGCCGAAGGCAGACGTCTTTGCGAAAAAGTTTTTGCGACCACCCTCGACAGTCATTTATTGATTTCGAACAACTCGATCTGGCGGCAATTCCCAATCGTCCATAACGAAAAATGGTCTGCTCGCAATTGCGTGCTTATCGGGGACGCGTTGCACACCGCGCATTTCTCGATTGGTTCCGGCACCAGGCTCGCGATGGAGGATGCGATCGCGCTTGATAAGGCGCTGGCTGTCAGCCCGAGCAATATCCCTGCTGCATTGCAGAGCTTTGAAGCCGCGCGGCGGCCCGTCCTCGAAAAGCTGGTCGCCGGAGCCAACGGAAGCGCGACCTGGTACGAGCGATTTGCGGAGCACATGCGACTTGCGCCGGTTGATTTCGCCATGAGTTATATTACGCGCTCCGGCCGCATCGATCTTGACCGCTTACGCAAGCTTTCGCCGCGCTTTGTTGAGCGTTTCGAACAAACGCGGGTTACCGGTGGGCCGCCGCGGGTTAACAATTAATAAAAGCTTGCGACCCTATAA
>DASSYU010000159.1:0-2608 GCA_035703125.1 Pseudolabrys sp.
GGGGCCCGACAGCACGGGATTGTGGCCCCAAAAGAGAACGCAGGACGGCGCTACGTCTCCTGTGAAATCGCACACAGGAAAGTCGCCGAGCGTCAAAATTGAGGTGTTCACGCGCGGGTGAAAACATTGCGCGAAACCGGGCTCACACCAGTTAGGTGTGCCAAGCGCATGACCAAACCGCGACACCCAGCGGATATGGTGGCGGCCAGTGCCCGTTCCGAGAGCGATTGCTTCGGGTCCGTACCGTTCACGGATTGCGAGCACACGCTCTGCAATCTCGTCGAGCGCGTCGTCCCATGAAATGCGCTCCCACTCGCCCGATTGACGCTTGCCCTTGCGCCGCATCGGGTATTTCAACCGATCCGGGTGGTAGACAAGATCGGTCGTCACTGTGCCGATCGGGCACAGGCGGCCGTGATTGAGCGGCGAGTCTCGATCGCCCTCGACTTTCAGCAAGACGCCATCCCGCACATGCAGCAGAACGCCGCACCCGCCATGGCAACTGCGGCAAACACTTTTAAGAATTGCGCCGCCCGGCTGCGTGCTGTCCTGCAACGACCTGGCTGGCTGTCGAATGTTCATGCGAGCGCTTCAAAAGACGCTACGGCAGCTGCGCCGATGCTGAGTAAAAATCGCACAGTCAGCGCAATATCGGCTTGATTTCCATCAAGGAAAAAATACGGGCGGAAGACTCTAGTGAATTGGCTGAATCCGCAACGTCAATTTGCGAGGCGCCTTACTGCACTTGCGCGTGAATGCGATCCATCAATCAGACCGCCCAATTGAGGACAACCAACTGAAGCGGAGGAATAATCCAATGCTCTCCAAATGCATGACCGGCGTGATTGCCGCATTTGCCTTTGGCACGTTCGCTGCTGGCAACGTTTTCGCGCAGGACACCGTCAAGATTGGACTCGTCATCTCGATGACGGGACAGCAGGCCTCGACTGGCAAGCAAATCAAGGCAGCCGTCGATCTTTACATGAAGGAGAACGGCGACACCGTTGCAGGCAAGAAAGTCCAGGTAATACTTCGAGATTCCGGAAGTGTCCCCGACAACACAAAGCGGCTGGCGCAGGAATTGATCGTCAACGAGAAGGTCAATGTTATTGCTGGCTTCGAGATCACACCAGCCGCGCTTGTGGTCGCGCCACTCGCCACCGAAGCCAAAGTGGTGGAGCTCGTCATGGCGGCGGGCACTTCGATAATCACCGAAAAGTCGCCTTATATCGTGCGGACCAGCTTCACCGTGCCGCAGTCATGCGTCATTGTGGCCGATTGGGCTTCGAAAAATAACATCAAGAAGGTGGTCACCATCGTCTCCGACTATGCTCCGGGCTTCGATGCGGAGAAGTCCTTCAGCGAGCGCTTCAAGGCTGCTGGCGGCGAGATTACCGAGGCGATCAGGGTGCCGCTTGCCAATCCGGACTTTGCGCCGTTCTTACAGCGCGCCGCCGACACCAAGCCGGACGCCATTTTCATCTTTGTTCCATCCGGCCAGGGCGGCACGTTTATGAAGCAATTCGCCGAACGCGGTCTCGACAAGGCCGGCATCAAATTGATCGGCCCGGGTGACGTCACTGACGACGACCTGCTTCCCGGCATGGGCGACGCGGCCATCGGAACGGTGACCGCTCACTTCTATTCGGCCGATCACAATTCACCGATGAACAAGGCCTATGTCGCGGCCTTCCAGAAGGCCAATAATTTCCGACCGGCTTTCATGTCAGTCGGCGGCTATGACGGTATGCACCTCATCTACGAGGCACTGAAAAAGACCGGCGGCAAGGCCGATGGCGACTCGTTGGTCGCCGCGATGAAGGGCATGAAGTGGGAAAGCCCACGCGGTCCAATTTCAATCGATCCCGAGACCCGCGACATCATTCAGAACATCTACGTTCGCAAGGTCGAGAAGAAGGACGGTCAACTCTACAATGTAGAGTTTGCCACATTCGAGGCCGTCAAGGACCCGGTGAAAGAGGCATCAAAGAAATAATGTAACGACTATCGCGCGCGGCAGTCGAATAGTCGCGCGCGATCTGCGGGGGCGGGCCGGTATCGCGGCACATACATGCTAACAATTCTATTCGATGGAATTGCCTATGGCATGCTGTTGTTCGTGCTCGCAGCCGGGCTGGCAGTAACGCTCGGATTGATGAACTTCGTCAATCTTGCGCATGGCGCTTTCGCCATGGCTGGCGGTTACGTCACCGTCCTCACAGTGAATCGCATGGGCGTTCCCTTTCTGGCGTCCTTGCCGATCGCATTCCTAGTAAGCGCGGCCGTCGGATTTGTTCTAGAGCGCACGCTTTATGTTCATGTCTACGGCAAGAGCCATCTCGATCAGGTGCTCTTTACGATCGGGCTCGTATTCATGTCGGTGGCGGCGGTCGACTATGTCATGGGATCCAGTCAGGTTTTTGTGCAAGTACCCGGTCCGCTACAGGGGAAATTTGACCTGTTCGGAATTGGCATTGGCCGCTACCGGCTACTGATCATCGTCATTTGCGGGCTGCTGACGATCGCGTTGCAATGCATCCTTGCATATACGCGTTTCGGCAGCCGCCTGCGTGCCGCGGTCGATGATAGCCGCGTGGCGCGCGGGCTC
>DASSYU010000182.1:0-4056 GCA_035703125.1 Pseudolabrys sp.
TCCTTCTGACGTTGCTCAAGCGCGCCCGGCCGCATTCGCCATTTGGCGTCGGGGTTACGCCGCCAGGCTCCGGTACCCGTGCATGGGGCGTCAATAAGAACGAGGTCCATGCGCCCCGACAGATCGTCAATTTCCCCGCCAACGGATTTTGGAGAGCGCACCTGAACGTTCCGCGCGCCCGCGCGCTTGAGGCGATCATGGATCGGAGCGAGCCGGCGCTTGTCATCGTCAGTTGCAAAAATCTGGCCCTTGTTCTGCATCATGGCAGCCAGAGCAAGTGTCTTGCCGCCGGCGCCTGCGCAAAGGTCGACGACTTGCTCGCCAGGCCTGGCAGCTGAGAATATCGCGGCCAGTTGCGACGCCTCGTCCTGGACCTCCACCATGCCCTTGATAAACGCAGGCTCGGCATGGATAGCTGGGCTTTTCGCATCGGCCGACAACCGCACCCGCAGGCCCCAGGGCGACCATCGCACCGGCTCAGGATTGAGATCCGACAGCGCCGTAGCAACGGTATTGATATCTGCCTTCCAAGTATTGACGCGCAGATCAAGCGGCGCGCGAGAGGCAAGCGCCGCACCCTCTTCGGCTCGTCCATCGCCGAACGCACGCTCGAAGTAGGGATCGAGCCATTGCGGATAGTCGCCGGCGACACAAGGGGGGGCGTTTTCGATCTCACCGGTCTCAAGATGCTTACGCTCATCGTCGCTCAGCTTCTCCGGCGCGTATTTCGATCCGTCGGCGAGCTTGTCGATCGCATGGGCGTCGAGCCCGCGCTCGCGCTTGAGCATGCCCAGAAGAATGGCGCGTGGAGTGTCGGCCTGCATAATGAATGCGCTCGACGCTCGCCGTCGCAGCGCGTCGTACACAAGCCCGGCGATCGCTGCACGATCGCCCGAACCGGCGTAACGATGGGTAAGACCCCAGGACTTGAGAGCGTCAACGGCTGGACGGCGCTCGCTCTCAAGCGATGCAAAGACTTCGATGGCTGCGGCAAGCCGCGCTGCCGGTGTCATGGCAAAGCGAGAAGAATGCGCACGATATAGATCAACCACATGATGACCAGAATGATCGCGCCTATCCCGTAAAAAGCACCTCGGACGCGAACATTATTGTTCGTCACATGCACCAGCGCGTGCACCCAGCGTAGGACAACAAAAATCCAAGCGAGAGTGACAAAGAGGAGATCGGCGTGGTGCGTGATGATCGCAAGGATCGTCAGCACATAGAAAAGGACCGGCAGCTCGAATTGGTTGGAAAACGAATATGCAAACTGACTGGCGCGCACGGGCCAGTTCGGCTCGCGCAGCGCGATCTCCTCGAACCGGGTTTCGCCGCGATGCAGCGTCGACGTACGGCAATACATCATGCCGAACATCACAGCGAAGGTGAGCAACACCTCGACGAACAAGGGCAACAAAACATACTGAACGGACATGGCCCAATCTTCCCGCAGCGGAAGGGATAACTATACCCGGCTCGGATAGTTCGGGCTCTCGCGGGTAATCGTCACATCATGCACGTGGCTCTCGCGCAGCCCCGCCCCGGTAATGCGAATAAACTCGGCCTTCTTGTGCATCTCCGCAAGATTTTTGGCGCCCACGTAACCCATGGCGGCGCGCAGTCCGCCGGCAAGCTGGTGCAGAACGGTTGCCGCCGCACCTTTGTATGGCACCTGACCTTCGACGCCTTCGGGAACCAGCTTGAGTGCATCCTTGATGTCCTGCTGGAAGTAGCGATCCGCCGAGCCGCGCGACATCGCCCCGACGGATCCCATGCCACGATAAGTCTTGTACGAACGGCCCTGATAGAGAAAGACCTCGCCCGGGGTCTCGTCCGTGCCCGCGAGGAGCGAGCCGACCATCGCACAGTCGGCGCCTGCCGAAATGGCTTTAGCGAGATCGCCGGAATACTTAATGCCGCCGTCGGCAATCACAGGCGTGTTGGATGCTTTTGCGGCGTCGACGCAATCCATGATTGCCGTCAGCTGTGGCACGCCGACGCCGGCAACGACCCGCGTCGTACAGATCGAGCCCGGGCCGATGCCGACTTTGATGGCGTCGGCGCCGCAGTCGATCAGCGCCTTGGCGCCCTCGCTGGTCGCGACATTCCCGGCGACGACCTGCACCTTGTTCGACTGACGTTTAATGCGGGTCACAGCGTCGAGTACATATTTTGAATGGCCGTGAGCGGTATCGACCACAACAAGGTCGACGCCGGCTGCGATGAGCGCTTCGGTGCGCGCAAAGCCCTTGTCGCCGACGGTCGTCGCCGCGGCAACACGAAGCCGGCCCTGCTCGTCCTTGCAGGCGTTCGGATTGGCGACCGCCTTTTCGATATCTTTCACCGTGATCAGGCCGACACAACGATATTGCGCATCGACGACCAGAAGCTTCTCGATGCGATTCTGATGGAGAATGCGCTTGGCCTCATCCTGGCCGACGCCTTCCCGCACCGTAATGAGTTTTTTGGTCATCAGATCCGACACGGGCTGTCGCGAATCGGTGGCAAAGCGCACGTCACGGTTGGTCAGAATGCCGACCAGCTTACCCGGCTGCGAATCGGTGGAGCGCTCGACCACCGGAACGCCGGAAATGTGATTGTCCTTCATCAGATCGAGCGCCTGCTGAAGTGTCGCGTCCGGCTCGATCGTGAGCGGATTCACGACCATGCCGGATTCGAATTTTTTCACCTGGCGAACCTGCGCTGCCTGCACGTCCGGTTCCATGTTTCGGTGAAGCACGCCGATGCCGCCCGCCTGTGCCATGGCGATCGCCATCTGCGCCTCGGTGACCGTATCCATTGCCGATGCGATGATCGGAATGTTGACGGCAATCGAACGGGTGATACGTGAGCGGATATCGACGTCGGCGGGCAGAACTTCTGACAGGCCGGGCTTTATCAGCACGTCGTCGAAAGTGAGCCCTTCGCGCGGGCTTGCATTATTTTTTCCGGCCATCGCCAACTCCGTCTTGCCCAAAAGGGCAGTCAGACCGGCCGGCAGGGGTTAAAAATGCCCGTTGCGAGGGGTCCCTCGCCTGCGTCGCGGCCCGCTTTTGGGTTGGCGTGGGTCGATAGCACGGGATCGCGCCGATTCCTAGCGCAATCGCGGATGGCTGTTATGAAGTCGTAAACGCGACCGAGCCTTCTCGGTCCTCATCTTGCCCGGTTGCCACCGGAAGCCGGCGCCGAAATGGCCGACAGACTTCCGACCCCTGCCGAGCCGACCAGCGCGTCGGCTAGGCCCTTTGGCTACTCTCGCCGCGAAATCCGGTTGCAAGCAGATAGAGTTCGGCCGAGTCTGCACGGCTTGCGGCCGGCTTTAAATGCTTGACGGTTCTGTAATCACGCTTGAGGGACGCCAGCAGTTCAGCCTCTGTGCCGCCTTGCAGCACTTTTGCAAGAAAGCTGCCGCCGGGAGCTAGTACCTCCCGGGCAAAATCCGCGGCTGCTTCCACCAATGCCATGATCTTCAGATGGTCGGTCTTGGCGTGGCCGGTTGCATTGGCCGCCATATCGGACATCACTACATCGGCCGGACCGCCGATCATGTCCTTGAGCTTTCCGGGGGCGCTTTCGTCGAGGAAATCCAGGCCGGTGAAATCGACACCGGGTATCGGATCCATCTCCAAAATGTCGATTGCGACCACGCGACCGTGCTTCGGGGCCCCTATACGCGTGGCCGCGACCTGGCTCCACCCCCCTGGCGCTGCGCCGAGGTCGACCACGCGCGCACCCTTTCTCAGAAATCGCGCCCTATCATCGATCTCCGCCAACTTATAGGCGGCGCGTGAACGCATGCCCTCGCGCTTCGCCCGCGCCACGTATGGGTCGTTGAGCTGACGCTCCAGCCAAAGTTTTGACGACTGCGAGCGATTTTTGCCGCTGCGGACGCGAACTTTGAGCTGGCGCGGCCCGCTGCTTTTGCCCCGCGGCGTCACGATGGAGCAGCCTGGCTGCTACCGCCCCAGGCGCCGTCCTCGCGCATCATCTGCACCAGCATGCCTTCGCGCAGCCCGCGATCGGCGACACGCAACCGCGGACAGGGAAACGCACGGC
>DASSYU010000266.1:0-2518 GCA_035703125.1 Pseudolabrys sp.
CCTGACAGCACCACCATGTCGCTTGCGTCGAGTGCCTCGCGTACGGCTTTTTCGAGCGCCACCGCATCGTCGCGAAACGCGCCAAATGCGATCGGCTCGCCGCCCGCTTCGGCGACCGCGGCGGCGACGATGGCGCCGTTACTGTCATAGACGCCGGCAGGCCTGAGCGGCTTGCCTGGCTCGACGAGCTCGTCGCCGGTCGAAAGCACGGCCACTTTCGGCCGCCTGACCACTTCAATGCGGTCAAGCCCGCAGGCCGCCAGCATCCCGATTTCCCGCGCACCGATTTCCGTGCCGCGCCTCAGCAACGTTTCGCCGCGCGCGATGTCCGAGCCGGCGAAGGAAATGAATTGTCCCGGCAGCGCGCCACGACGCACCTCAAGGCGGGGCTTGCCCTCCTCTATCAGATCGGTCTGCTCGATCATGACCACGGAGTTGGCGCCGCGCGGGATGACACCGCCGGTGGCAATCGCCGTGCAGGTCCCTGGTGCAACTGTTTCAACGGGCATATGACCGCAGGCAATTACTTCCGGATTGAGCGTCAGCACCTTGGGATTGCCGTCGCTTGCGCCCGAGGTGTCGACCGCACGCACGGCAAAGCCGTCGACATTCGAACGGTCAAACGGCGGGGCATCGACTGCGGCAATAACATCGTTCGCGAGCACACGGCCGCGCGAATCGGCAAGCTTCACGTTCTCTGCTGCAAATGGCTTGAGCTCGATGTGCTTCTCGAAGCGTGAACGCGCTTCTTCTGCCGACACGACTTCGAGGAACTGCTCCTGGCGAGCCGCAGCACGCACGCGCGCTATCAGATCACTGTCGCCGCTCAGCCGCGGCTTGCGGGTCTCGCTCATGATGAACGACTCACGGCCACGATCTTACCTGGACGGACGCGCCGGCAGGATATCCTTCGCTGTCGGCCGGCACCAAAATCCAGCCGTCGGAACGCGCCAGCGACGACAGCGGAAGATATTTGCTCCCCAACGGTTCCGCCTGGGCCGCATTGCGGCGCACCGGGACGACCTCGGCCAGTCCGACGGTCGAAGCGACCTTACGCGCGAGCGGCAATGCTTCCGCCATCTCACCATCGTTGTTCTTTGCTGCCGCCAACCGGTCAAGAATGCGCCGGCCGACGACGAGCCAAACCGCCAGTGCGGCATCGAGTCGTCCCGGCAGCAAGAGAACCGGTGTCACGCCGACAAACCCGACCGCAGCTGTCTCGCCTGGAGTGATCGCAACACCATGCACCGCGAGCTGGCCTTCGCGCGCGAGAATCTGCACCGCGTTGTCGTTGCGGCCGCTGCCGGTGCGGCCGATGGCGATGATCGCATCCGCACTTTCCGCCGCTATCGCCACGCCGAGACCGCGGCCGCTGTCGTCGAACCGCGCGGCGCCGCCGCGCCGCTCGATGTCCGTGCAGACCAACCGTGCCGCGGCGGTGATGATACCGCTGCCGCGCAACGGCAGAACACGAAAGCGCGGTTCCCGCACCGTGACCCGCGCGATCCCGGCGGCCGCGAACGCCGCAGCATCCGTGGCAGTCAATCGCTCGCCGGCGCGCCGCAGCGGGATCGCCGGATCGCTGTCGCCACCCGCCGCCAAAACTCCCTCGCCGGGATTGATCGGCATCAGCACCTCGGCAACGCCACCGGCAATTTTCACCGCACCGATCGGCGCGATGCTGTCGGTCCCCGCAGGCATCGCCTGGCCGGCTTCGACACGCGGCGGCATGCGCGCGAGCGGAGCCGGCGCGTAACCGCCCGCGCCGAGCGTCTCGTCAGAACTCAATGCCCATCCGTCCTGCAAGGCCAGCGAGGAGGCCGGGCGCGCCGACGCCATGGCGTCGGTCGCGAGCGCACGTCCAGCGGCCGCGGAAACATCGATCGTCCGCGGCGTCACCGGCTTCACCTCCGTGTCGATCATCAGCAGCACATCGGTGAGCGGCGTCAGCCGTGAAATCGTCTGTATTGCTTCGGACGCCGCCATTCGCTGTGCTTGACCTTGTTGCAGTCAGAGACTTCAGTTTACCTGAACAACGCCGTGCATGCAGCGCGGCTTTCCATTGGTGAAATCGGGGAAAGTAAGCGTGTTTACCGCAACAAAAGGCAAGGCTCTTCTCACGACGACCACGGGGGCGCTGCCCCGCCCAAACTGGTACACCGAAAACCTGCGCGGCATCCCCCTGTCGCAAGGATTTTCCCGTCTCGCCTATCGCGAGCAGCACTTCGATTGCCTCGCGTGCCACGTGGCCGCCCAGCACCGTGCCGGCATCGACATCTTCGTCGACGGCGACGCGCGTCTCGACGACGACGTGGCCGGACGCGCCTGGGTCAGTTACGTCACCGAGCGCATCGCCGGGATCGGAACGCCGCGCGTTGAAGTGCCGCCCGCCAGCTTCATGGCCGACAAAGGGCCCGGCGATCTGATGTGGGAAGTGATCGAAACGCGCATGACTCCGCCGGTCACCGACAAGATCGGCGAAACGACATTGCAGCTCGATCGCGCCTACAAGGCAATC
>DASSYU010000325.1:0-10708 GCA_035703125.1 Pseudolabrys sp.
GCGAGATGAAACTCCGCGGCCATTACGAAAAACCATCCGAAAAGAAGGCGCGGGAAAAGGCGGAAGCGATCCGCCGGGCCCGCAAGCTTGCGCGCAAGAAGATGCAGCGCGAGGGCCTCCTGCCGATGAAGCCCCGCATCACCCCGGGCGCCGGTCCTGGTGGTGCTGGTGGTGGCGGTGGACATGGCCGCAGCGGCGGACAACGGCGCTTCGGCTGATCGTAACGCCGGATTCGATTTGATTGTGGCGCGGGCTGATGCCCGCGCTATTGTTTTAAGGAGCCGGCGGTTTTTCCGGTTTGCTATTTCCAGCAGAATTTGACGTCGGCTTCGTTCTTCCTGCGCGTCGCGTAATAGGCCTCGACGGTCTTGGGATCGTCGAAATAGGCGCGCTCCTTGGCGGCACGCTCTTTCGCGTTGGCCAGCGCGCGCCTTGCGTTGGCGGCGCGATCGCCGGGGAGCGCCGGAGCGTCGGGCCTGAACATGACCTCGTAGGGATTGGCCTCCACCCATTCGACCGCCTTCGCGTGCGCGGCCTTCTGCCTGGCGAGATCGCAAAATGCGTAGCCGTTGATCACCGGGCCTGCGAGCGTCGCGAAATTGCGGACGGCGTCATCGGCCTGGGCGAGCTGGGGCGTCTTCACGTTGAGCACTTCCGACAACACGATGTAGCGATCCTTGGCGACATAGAACCAGAACACCGCATCGTCGCGTAAACCGACATCGTAAAGCCGGATCGCGAGCACCATCATGGTCATCGGCGTCACCAGCGCGGGCCTGGCCACGATCAGATCGCGCGCGGCGAGAATATCCTCGCGCCGGCTGGAGCTGAGCAGATCGTTATATTGCTTGCCCACGGTAACCCGCGGCTTTTCGCCCGGCGTGCGGGCCGCTTCGTAAAACGGCTGCACGTAGATACCGATCTGGCGCACCGCATCCGCCGCGATTGCCGGCGGTGAAGCGGCCAGCAGAGCCGCGACGATCATTTGTCTGAGGATGACCGGCATTTATCGCGGAAGAAGGTTCTTGTAGACCTTTCCGCCTTTCATGATGACCAAAAAATTCTTTGCCGGATCTTCGATGAGCTTGATGTTGTCGATTGGATTGCCATCGACCAGCAGGAGGTCGGCCAGCGCGCCTTCTTCCACCACACCCAGTCTGCCCGGATATGGATTCCGGAGTCCGGACAGGCCGAGCAGCTCGGCATTCGTCGATGTTGCCATGACCAGCGCCTCGGCCGGCTTGTACCAGCGGGTGAGGCTGACCAGCATGGCGCCTTGCCGTTCCGCCAGCGCCTGCGAGAACAGGATGTCGGTGCCGAATGCGGTCTTGATCCCGTATTTCTTCGCCAGGGCGTAGACCCTGTCGGTGCCGGCAACCACTTGCCGCAACTTGTCCTGCTCCGCGGGCCCGAGACCGCTTGCGGCCGACAGATCGAGGAACGGTTGCGTGCTCAACCAAATGCCTTTTTCGGCCATAAGACGGGCGGTGGCGTCGTCCATCACATGCCCGTGCTCTATGCATTTCACTCCCGCCGCGATCGACCGCTGGATCGAAACCGGCGTATAGGCGTGGGCGGCGACGTAAGTGCCCCAGTTCTCGGCAGCCTCGACGGCGGCCCGCAGCTCGGGTTCGGTGAAGGTGGATACGTCGAGCGGGCTGAATGGCGATGCAACGCCGCCGCCCGCCGTGAGCTTGATCTGCGCGGCCCCTTGCATCAGTTGCTCGCGCGCGCGCAGGCGAACCTCATCCGGACTGTCCGCGACCATGCTGGCGCCAAGTTTTTCCATACGGCTGAGCATGCCGCCGATCGTTCTCGGCAGATCGGAAAGCTGCCGGAAGTCGCCATGGCCACTGGTGATCGTGATCACGGCGCCGGACGGATAAATGCGAGGGCCGGCGACGAGATCCTCATCGATCGATCGCTTGAGCCCAAAGGCCGGCCCGCCCATGTCGCGAACGGTCGTGAAGCCCCGCATGAGCGTGCTGGTCGCTTCCGCAGCCGCAAGAAGATTGGTGTAGCCGACGTCGCCAGTCAGGGCAGACGCTGGCGTGGGGCGCACCAATATCGCATGCCAATGCGCGTCGATCAGCCCGGGCATCAGCACGCGCCCGCCCCCGTTCATCACTTGAGCGTCAGCCGTGATCGCTGCAGCCGAAATCCTCTCGATTTTGTTGTTGCGGACCAGAACATTGGACGGCGGGGAGAGCGCGCCGTTTTTTCCGTCAAAAATGCGGACGTTCTGAAACAGTACAGCGGGACTTTGTTGAGCTTGCGCGGGTGGCCAAGCTGCCAGGCTCATGACAATTGACGCGAGGACGGCAGGAATTCTGAAAATTTCAGCCGGGTTCCTCAAACCTGACATGCCTGATCTCCGCAAATGGCGATGCAATGTGGACAGGGCGAAGGCGTAGAGCCCGATTTGCAGCGGCGTCAGCCTGTCATAGACATCGACGCACAAGCAAGACGACGCGATCGCTCAATTGAGCGTGCGCGGCAGTCCATTGAGGAATACCCGCACCGCATCCGGCGCGCCGTGGTCGTCGAGATTGACATGACCGCCGGACGAAAAGCGCACCATCCGCTTCGGCTCGTTGGCGAGCGCGAACAGTCTTTCGCCGAACCTGACGGGAATGATCGGATCCATTTCGCCATGCAGGACGAGCAGCGGCGCCTTGACCCGCCCGATGCGTTCATCCGACCGGAAGGAATCCTTGATGAACCAGCGGACCGGTACGAAAGGATAGGCTGAAGCCCCAATGTCGGCAGCGGACGTAAACGGCGAGTCGAGGATGATCCCGCCGGTCTGGCGTTCGGCGGCAAGCGCGATGGCGACGCCGGTGCCGAGCGATTCGCCCCAGAGCACAATTCGTCCGGCCGGATAGCGTGCCGCCGCGAAATCGTAGGCGGCCGCCGCGTCCAGCAGCATTCCCGCCTCGGTCGGCTTGCCGGTCGAGCCGCCATAGCCGCGATACGACAGGGCGATGAGACCGAAGCCGTCCCCCGTCAGCCATCTGAACCGGTCGGTGCGCAGGTTGAGAGCGCCGGCATTGCCCTGGAAATAGATCACGACCGGTTTCGCGTCGCGGGGAGGCACGTGCCAGGCCACCAGGCGTTCGCCGTCGGAACTCGTCAGGGTCACCTCTTCGGCCTGAGGGAATCCGGCGGCCGCCGGCGGCGTGCGCGCCCGGTCGGGGAAATACATCAGGCTGCGCTGGAAGACATACATCAGCGCCAGCACCCCGCAATAGACCAGAATAGCCAGGATTATCAGCGATTTGAGGGTGGCCATGCGCTTCGCTTTGGAGCCGGTGCCGGCGGAAGCCAACTGTTAACAATGCCCGTAACTATGGCTGAAAATTTGTGCAGAAGCGAGCAACCAACGGGCCGCAACCGCGTTAGCGCTGTGTAGTGGCAGGTGCTTCGCCGGCAAGAGCGAAGGCCGATCTAGTGTGAGTTGATTGGGGGCTATGGAAGAGCCTTTCGGATTTTTGGAGAGCGAGTTTGAACGGGCGCTGACCGCGATGGACCAGGCGCCCGCAACCGATAACGTTGTCCAGATCTCCGACAGCCTGCGATCGCAGACCAAGCTGCGTGAGCGCGAGCGCCGCTTCCGCGGGCTGCTCGATGCCCTGCCCGCCGCCGTCTACACGACGGATGCCGCCGGGCGTATCACCTACTACAACGACGCCGCCGCTGAGCTCTGGGGCCATCGGCCGCCGCTTGGCACCAGCGAATGGTGCGGATCGTGGAAACTTTACTGGCCTGACGGAATGCCGTTGGCGCACGACGAATGCCCCATGGCCATCGCGCTGAAAGAAGACCGCATTGTGCGCGGCATGGAGGCGGTCGCCGAACGGCCGGATGGCACGCGTGTGCCGTTTATTCCGTACCCGACACCGATGCATGACGAGGCGGGCAAACTGATCGGCGCGGTCAACATGCTCGTGGACATCACCGACCGCAAGCGCGCCGAAGAGCAGCAGGCTCTGCTGGTCCGCGAACTGCATCACCGCGTCAAGAACACGCTTGCCACCGTGCAGGCGATCATGGGTTCGACCGCGCGCACGGCGGACGATACCGAGGGCTTTAAGACCGCAATATTCGGACGCATCCAGTCGCTTGCCAAGACGCACCTTCTTCTTGCGGATGACGTGAGGGCCGTCGATTTCGCCGACATTCTCCGGAGCGAACTCGACGCCTTCGACAGCGGAATCGGCGGCCGCATCACATTGGAGGGGCCTGAGGTTGCGCTCACGTCGCAACTTGCAGTGTCGCTCGGCATGGCGATCCACGAGCTCACGACAAATGCCGCAAAGCATGGCGCGCTGTCGGTCTACGGCGGCAAGGTGGAAGTGACCTGGAGCGTCACCATCGACGCCACGAGACGCACGCTGAAATTCGACTGGGTCGAAAGCGGCGGTCCGCCGGTGAAGGAACCGGCCCGCGAAGGATTCGGATCACGCCTGCTTGATTTCGTGCTGCCCGGCCAGATCCATGCCCGCACACGGATCGAATACGCCCCGGAGGGCGTTCGCGTGCATTGTTCCCTGCCACTTCCGGCAGAAACAAAAAACTAACGCTGATTTGCACAGACGCGCGGACTTGTGATCGAAGGCCGGCGTGGAAGGGCGTTATAATCTCCACCAATGGCTCATGACGTGACGCGTTCTCGAGCCGGCATCTAAACGTTGTGTCCGTCTCAGGCGCGACATCGTCCGGGCCACAGGTCCCGGGAGGTATCGCATGGCCTATTCAAATTTTCTGGTCGGCGCCGGCACGCGTCCGACACAGCCTGTCATCCGCCGCATCGGCTTTGCCGACCTTCAGGACGCTCTGGCCAGGGGCGTCGACGATTTCTATGCGATGCCGACGCACGCCATGTTCCTTTGCGTGATCTATCCCATCGTCGGCCTTTTCCTGGCGCGGATGGCGTTCGGTTATTCGATCCTGCCGCTGCTTTATCCGCTGGCGAGCGGCTTCGCCCTGGTCGGCCCGGTTGCCGCGCTCGGCCTCTATGAGCTGAGCCGGCGCAGGGAGGCCGGCCTGCCGACGTCCGCAACCCACGCCTTCGATGTGCTCCGGTCGTCCTCGATCGGCGCGATCACGGCGCTGGCATTGCTCCTACTGACCATATTTGTGATCTGGGTGGCGGTGGCCAACGCGATCTATATCGCGACATTCGGTTACGCCACGCCGACGTCGATCGAAACTTTTGCCCATGATGTGCTGACTACCCGCACCGGATGGACGCTCATCCTTGTCGGCAACCTGGTGGGCTTCCTGTTCGCCGTCCTGGTGTTGAGCATCAGCGTCGTATCGTTTCCGCTCCTGCTCGACCGTGATGTCGGAGCGGCGGTGGCGCTGCTGACGTCGCTCCGCGCGGTCGCCCGCAATCCGTTCACGATGATGCTGTGGGGCCTCATTGTCGCTGCCTTGCTTGTGGTCGGATCACTCCCGCTTTTCCTGGGCCTGACGATCATCGTGCCGATCCTCGGCCATGCGACGTGGCATCTTTATCGCCGTGTCGTTGAGCCGCAGGCAGCTCCGCCACCGACGCATCCGGACGGTCACCGGGAACGCCGCTACGCGGCCGACTTCCCGGCCGTGCTCTTCCCCTGGGCGCGATAGCGCGGAGCGGCTAACAGCACTGTCCGATAGCGCTGACTCGATCCATTCCCCGTTCACCCCCGCGAAAGCGGGGGTCCAAGGCCACCTGCTGAGAGTCTGCACGTTGTGCTTTGGATTCCCGCTTTCGCGGGAATGAGCGGATGAGAGGGATCCCGGTGGATCGCAGCTTAGGCGACCGCCGCATATCGGCGGGCGAGCATTGCCAGCTCGAATTTGCGCGGCGCCATTGGCTTGGCGAACATGTGGCCTTGCAGCAGGTCGAAGCCGAGATCGCGGACGACGAGGAAGTCCGACTGAGTTTCCACGCCTTCGGCGACGGATTTCGCTCCGGTATCGCGCGCAATGGCCACGATCTGCGCGCAATGCGCCTGCTTGATCCTGTCGTCGGCACAGCCGCGGATATATTTGCGGTCGACTTTCATTTCGACAACCGGCAATTCGCGCCGCCCGGCGAGCGTGGCCCCTTGCGCATCGATGCCGTCGATCGAAATTCCGATATTTCGCGCCGCCAGCTGGGCGGCAACCTGCCGGACCAAAACAAGCTCGTTGACCAGATCGACGCAATCAACCGCGATCAGGAAACCATTCTCCCGAACCTTGTCGGGAAGATGCGCCATCAGCCGGTCGATATATTGCATATCCTCCAACGCCTGCAGCGGCAGGCGGATGGAAATCTGGACCTTGTGATTGCCCGCGGCGAATTGCATGGAATCCACCAGCACCCTCGCGACGACAAATTGCGAGAGGCCATGAAGAAACGGATCGCCGGCGCCGGGAATGTAATAGGCCGGCGCCACCACGCCCCAGGTGGGATGGCGGACGCGCACGAGGGCCTCCGCCCACGCGGCAAGAGCGAGCGCGGATTTATTTTTGACTGGTACCAGAGCTCCAGCCAGCCGTTGTGGACCGCTTCGTCGACATCGACAGGCAGCGGTGGCGCCGGCTGGACCGGGAGGAAGCAGTCAAGGTTTGCGTGGAGGTCGCGGTCGCGAAACGGCGTGCCGAGCGGCGGCAGCATGGCAAGTCCCGCAGCTTCACCGAATTCATGGTTGCGGATGAGCGCCGCCGAGCTCCGCCCCCCGAACAGCATGATCTTCCCGCCATAGCCTTGAGCCCGCAACGTCTGCATGACCGAGCGCACCTCCAGACCGCTATCGAGCGGACCGAGCACGATCAGATCCGCCCTGAAGTCGCGCAGCATGGTCCGCATGTCGGCCGTCATGGCCTCGCGCGCAATGAAGCCAAGCTCATCGAGCATTTCGGCAAGAAATGTCCGCACATGCATATTGTTTTCGAGAACGCAGCCGCGTGGCGGAATTGGCCTGCGGCCGAAAGGAACGACCTCTCCCATTCCCAATACGCTGCGATCGTCGGTCATGGCTGTGTCCCTCCCCAGAATTGGCCATGCGGCAAATTGCAGCCTGCATAAAACATTTATTGCAGTGCGGTCGTCTACACTTGGCGCCGTATAATCCTCAGACGCTTCTTCCCGCGGTTAACGGGATGATTGCGCAACGTTTCAAATTTGATTCAGATGAAAAAGTCAGCGCGAATGCGCGCGGCCACTCACATCGCTTTCACGATGCTCTCGGTCATTTTCTTTGCGTCACCGAGAAGCATCATGGTGTTGTCGCGATAGAACAAGGGATTGTCGATTCCAGCATAGCCCGACGCGAGCGAGCGCTTGATGAACATCACCGTGCCCGCCTTCCACACCTGCAATACCGGCATACCGTAGATCGGGGATGACTTGTCGTCTTCCGCCGCCGGATTGGTGACGTCGTTCGCGCCGATGACGAAGGCGACGTCCGCCTGCGCGAATTCGGAATTGATATCTTCGAGCTCGAACACTTCGTCGTAGGGCACGTTCGCTTCAGCCAGCAAGACGTTCATGTGACCGGGCATGCGGCCCGCGACCGGATGGATCGCATATTTAACCTCGACGCCTTCCTTTTTCAGCTTGTCGGCCATTTCGCGCAGCGCATGCTGGGCCTGCGCGACCGCCATGCCGTAGCCGGGCACGATGATGATTTTCGACGCGTTCTTCATAATGTAGGCCGCGTCCTCCGCCGAGCCGAGCTTGACCGGACGCTGCTCCGCGCCGCCGGCCGGACCGGCGGTCTCACCGCCGAAGCCGCCGAGAATGACCGAGATGAACGAGCGGTTCATCCCCTTGCACATGATGTAGGACAGGATCGCGCCTGAGGAGCCGACCAATGCTCCGGTAATGATCAGCGCCGAATTGCCGAGCGTGAAACCGATGCCGGCGGCGGCCCATCCCGAATAGGAATTGAGCATCGAGATCACGACCGGCATGTCGGCGCCGCCGATCGGAATGATGATCAGGATGCCGAGCGCAAGCGACAACGCGACGATGATCCAGAAGTCCATCGCGCTCTGCGAGACGACAAAGCCGTAGATGAAGAAGATCAGCGCGGCAGCGAGCGCGAGGTTGATGATGTGACGTCCCGGCAGCGTGATCGGCTTGCCGCTCATGCGGCCCGACAGCTTCAGGAACGCGATCACCGAGCCGGTGAAGGTGACGGCGCCGATCGCGACGCCGAGCGACATTTCGATCAGGCTTTGCGCGTGGATGTGACCTTCGGTGCCGATGTCGAAGGCCGCGGGTGCGTAAAAAGCCCCGGCCGCGACCAGCACGGCGGCCATGCCGACCAGCGAGTGGAACGCCGCCACCAGTTCCGGCATCGAGGTCATCGGAACGCGGCGCGCAATCACGGCACCGATGCTGCCGCCGACGGCAATGCCGCCAATGACGAGCCCCCAGGCGACTGGATCGGCCGGCGGATGCGCCCCAAGCGTGGTCAGCGCCGCAATGGCCATTCCGACCATGCCGAACTGATTGCCGCGCCGGCTGGAATCCGGGCTCGACAGGCCGCGCAGCGCCAGGATGAACAGGACGCCGGCGGCCAGATAGAGCAGCGCGACGAGGTTCGGGTTCATGGGAGGTGCCCTCGCGCACGGAACTTAATTCCGCTCGTCCCCGCGGAAGCGGGGACCCAGTCTTTGATGGTGGCGTTTGGCGCTCCTGGATTCCCGCTTTCGCGGGAATGAGCGGAGGGTGAGACTGTGCCCATCGCGCTCACTTCTTCTTCTTTTGATACATCGCCAGCATGCGCTGGGTGACGAGGAAGCCGCCGAAGATGTTCACGGAAGCAAAGACCAGCGCGACGAATCCGAGAGCGCGGGCCCACAGCGGGCCCTGATCATTGGCAACAAGTGCAACGCCCACCGCGAGCAGCGCACCCACGACGATCACAGAGGAAATGGCGTTGGTGACCGACATCAGCGGCGTGTGCAGCGCCGGCGTCACCGACCAGACGACGTAATAGCCGACGAAGACAGCCAGCACGAAGATCGAGAACTGAAACACGAAGGGATCGACCGCGTTTGCCATGTGTTCCATAGGCGCTTCTCCAGCTAACCGGTCATTCCGGGGCGCGCTGAAAGCGCGAACCCGGAATCCAGACATCGGCACGGTGCCCATCGCTGGATTCCGGGTTCGCTCGCCATAGCGCGTCGAAGACGCGCGTAGACGCGCTTACGAGCGCCCCGGAGTGACAAATAATTCTTGCGCGCCCTGCTCATCGTCTTATGCCGCCTTCGGCTGGAAATTCGGATGCACGACCGCTCCGTCGCGCGTCAGCAGCGTCGCCTTCACCAGCTCGTCGTCCCAATTGACCGCAAGCTTCTTCTCTTTCTTGTCGATGAGCGTTTCGACGAAAGTGAGCAGGTTCTTGGCGTAAAGCGCCGACGCGGAAGCCGCCAGCCGGCCGGCGACATTCTGATAGCCGACTATCTTCACGCCGCCGACCTGCGCGATGCTGCCGGCCTGCACGCCCTCGACATTGCCGCCGCGCTCGACGGCAAGATCCACGATCACCGAGCCCGGCCGCATCGAAGCCACCATGTCCTTTGTGACTAGACGCGGCGCCGGCCGGCCCGGAATCAGCGCGGTGGTGATGACGATGTCCTGTTTCTTGATGTGCTCGGCCACCAGGGCGGCCTGCTTGGCCTGGTACTCTTTCGACATTTCCTTGGCGTAGCCGCCCGCCGTCTGGGCGTTTTTGAATTCCTCATCCTCGACCGCGAGGAACTTCGCGCCGAGACTTTCCACCTGCTCCTTGGTCGCAGGACGCACATCGGTTGCCGTCACAATCGCGCCGAGGCGCCGTGCGGTCGCAATCGCCTGCAGTCCCGCCACGCCGACTCCCATGATGAATACCTTTGCCGCGGGGACGGTACCGGCCGCCGTCATCATCATCGGCAGCGCACGGCCATATTCCTCCGCCGCATCGATCACCGCGCGGTAGCCGGCGAGATTGGCCTGGCTCGACAACACGTCCATCGATTGCGCGCGGGTGATGCGCGGCATCAACTCCATGGCAATGGAGGAAACCCCGGCGCTTGCCATATGCTTGAGCGCGGCGTCGTTGCCGTACGGATCCATGATGGCGATGACCAGCGCGCCCTTTTTGTAATCGGCCAATTCGTTTTGCGCGGGGCGGCGCACCTTGAGAACGATATCGGCGTCCTTGGTGACCGTGTCGGCGATGTGCGCGCCTGCCGCCTCGAATTCGGCATCGGGAATGCCGGCGGCAACGCCGGCGCCACGCGCCACCGCGACCTCGGCGCCGAGCGACTTGAATTTCTTGATCGTTTCCGGGGTTGCCGCGACGCGCGGTTCTCCGGCGTCGGTTTCACGCGGTACGGCAATTCGCATTCGCGCCCTCCCCGCCCAACCGTGAATTCCGTCAGCGCGGCGAGAGCCCGGTGAAAGCGAAGATCAGGAAGCAGATGACGAAGGACACGTAGCTCGGCGTCGTCGCTCCGCTGAGCAGGCCGGGAATGACCCCCAGAAGGCCGATAACGAAGATCGCCGCCGCGAGGAACCAGTGGCCCATGACGCCGCCCGTTGCCAGACCGAAGAGGATCGTGACCACATAGAGAATGCCCACCAGCGTGAAGTGCACGAAGCTCTCATAAGAACTTTCGTGGGCCTTATAATCGTTTCCGGTGGCGTTGGTGTATTCAACAGTGCCGTGGTCGGCCATGGGGG
>DASSYU010000341.1:0-3783 GCA_035703125.1 Pseudolabrys sp.
GATCGCGAGCACCAGGTCGTGATGGTCGGGCGCCATCGTTTCAACGTTGGCGCCAAGCAGTCGCCAGAAGGCCGCCAGCTTGTCGGCCGCCTTTTTGTCCGCGCCATCGGGCGGCGTCAGGATGCACCAGCGGTTGACGAAAAGCTCTGCAAAGCCCGCGTCGGGGCCGGAATATTCAGTGCCGGCGACCGGGTGCGCTGGAATGAAATGCACGGTCTTCGGCAGATGCGGCGCCATATCGCGGACCACCGAGCCCTTAACCGAGCCGACATCGGACAGGATCGCGCCGGGCGCGAGATCGGGCCCGATCTCCTTCGCGACGGCGCCGCAGGCGCCGACCGGTATGCAGACAATAACGAGATCGGCGCCTTCGACCGCGGCGGCGTTGGTCTCGACGACCTGGTCGGCAATCCCAAGCTCGGCAACGCGCCGGCGCGTCTTCGGCGAGCGCGCGGTCGCAACGATCGTCCGCGCGGCGCCCTGCGCGCGGGCCGCGCGCGCGATCGACGATCCGATGAGGCCGACGCCGATCAGCGCCAGCCGGTTGAACAAGGTGGCGGGCTTGCTCACGCGGCCTTCCCCAGGAATTCCTTGAGCGCCTGCACCACGAGCCTGTTGGCCTCTTCAGTCCCGACGCTCATTCGTAAGGCATTCGGCAGCTTGTAGACGCCGACCTGGCGGAGAATGAGCCCGCGCTTGGTCAGAAAAGCGTCGGCCTCCTTCGCGGTCCGGCCCTTGGTCTCGGGGAAATGGATCAGCACGAAGTTCGCGGCGCTCGGGGTGACCGGCAGGCCGAGCTTGCCGATCTCCTCGGTGAGCCACGCAAGCCAGCGCGTGTTGTGCGCGCGCGATTTCTCGACATGCGCGGTGTCGCGGATCGCCGCGATCCCTGCCGCGATTGCCGGGCCGTTGACGTTGAACGGTCCGCGAATCCGGTTGACCGCGTCCACCACATGCGCGGGGCCGTACATCCAGCCGAGCCGCAGCGCGGCGAGCCCATAGATCTTCGAGAAGGTGCGCGTCATCACCACGTTGTCGGTCGTGGCAACCAGTTCGATGCCCGACTCATAGTCATTGCGCTGCACGTATTCTGCATAGGCGGCATCGAGCACGAGCAGCACGTGCGCCGGCAGCGATTTTTGCAGCCGTTTCACCTCGTCGAACGGGACATAGGTTCCGGTTGGATTGTTCGGATTGGCCAGGAAAACGATTTTCGTCTTCGGCGTGACTGCCTTCAAAATGGCATCCACGTCCGCGGTGAAATCCTTTTCCGGCACGGCGACCGCCTTCGCCCCGGTGCCCATGGTGGCGATCGGGTAAACGACAAAGCCGTGCTTCGTGTAAATTCCCTCGTCGCCGTCGGCGAGGTAGGCGCGCGCAAGCAGATTGAGCAGATCGTCGGAGCCGGCGCCGCAGACAATGCGGTCAGGATCGAGGCCAAACGCGGCGTCGATTGCTTCGCGCAAGGCTGCAGCCGAGCCGTCCGGATAATCCTCAAGGTGCTCACCGGCCGCGCGGTAGGCCGTGATTGCATTCGCGCTCGGCCCCAACGGCGTTTCGTTGGAGGAGAGCTTGAACACTTTGGCAACGCCAGGCGCGGTGCTCTTGCCCGGAACGTAAGGGGCAATATCGAGCACTCCGGGTCGCGGTTGCGGGCGGTTCATCGTCACTCAAAGTCCGGCTGTCAGGTCTTGTTGGCGGCAACCGTATAGCGGTTTGCGTGGCTGCCGACGAGGGCTGCCGAGCGCACGGTGGCGCCAGCCTTAACCAAGGCGGCGCTGATCGACTTGAGGTCCTTGCCTGTCGGCAGGGTCACCAGAAGAGCGGCGCCATCGAACGCCCGATCCGGGACGGCAATAAAATCGGCCAGGGCCGAAAGCGCCTGCGCCGGCGCCGCCCCCCAACCCGAAACGCGGATGCTCCAGACCGCCGTTTCAGTTGCCATGGCGTCCGCCGTGACGCGTGAGAGGACAAAGACCGGCAAGGCCGCCGGGTGGTCCGGGCGCTCGACGAAAGGAAGTCGCGCAATGATTTTGGGCGCTGCGTCGAATTCAAGCGCGCTCCACCAGTCGCCCGCCGAAGCCACATCAAATGCGGGCACCAGCCCAAGGTCGCCCTTCGACGACGACACCGCGGCGACTACGCTGGCCGCGCCCATATGTGGGACGAACGGGACGGTGAAGCCAAAGTGAAAGCGCGCGGCATCGCGCATCAGAGCATCGCCCGCGGAAAGATCGGCATGGACTGAAAAGGGTGCCTGCACGAAAGTGAACGTCGAGATGATGACCCGCCAGATACTCTCGACAGTGTCGAGGGGCAGTATGCCTTTGTGCCGTTTCACGAGACGCCGCATCATCTCGGCCTCCCGCGCAGGGCGGAAAGCCGACGTGCCGCTATCCTGGCTTCGTTTAACCGCAATCAGACGGTCAATGATCTCGCTGCGCTCGATCAGAAGCTGATGCATCGCTTCATCGATGCGGTCGATTTCCTTGCGAAGGTCCGTCAGCGCGTTGGTTTCGGGTGCTTTCACCATGGTGGCATTGATAAGTGGGCCGGGCCTTGAAATCAAAGAAAACGTTGACTGTAACCTGCAAGGTTGACACTTAAGCGCTATATCAAGGCTCCAGTTCGACCAGCGCCGGGAGCGCACGGGCGATTATGAGTGAAGCCAAATTGACAGGCCCGCGTGAGGCAGCCAATGCGCCGCGCGAAGCGGATCAGCCGCGCGACTCGCTCGTCGCCCAGTTCGGGGACCGGCCCTTGCGGCTCGACGCCGGAGTCGAGTTCTCCCCGTTTCAGATCGCCTACAAGACATATGGCCAGCTAAATGCCGCGCGCTCCAACGCCGTGCTAATTTGTCATGCGCTCACGGGCGACCAGCACGTCGCGAGCGTGCATCCCGTTACCAAGAAGGCGGGCTGGTGGGAGACCATGGTCGGTCCTGGCCGGCCGATCGACACCGAGCGCTATTTTGTGATCTGCCCGAATGTGGTCGGCGCCTGCATGGGCACGACCGGCCCGTCGTCGATCGATCCTAAAACCGGCAAGCCGTGGGGCCTGGATTTTCCTGTCATCACTATTCGCGACATGGTGCGCGCGCAGGCGATGCTGCTCGACCATCTCGGCATCGAGTCGCTGTTTGCGGTCGCCGGCGGATCCATGGGCGGCATGCAGGTCCTGCAGTGGGCCGCAAGCTATCCGGAGCGTGTGTTTTCCGCATTGCCGATTGCCTGCGCAACGCGACATTCGGCGCAGAACATTGCGTTTCACGAAGTCGGCCGGCAGGCGATCATGGCCGACCCCGAATGGCGCGGCGGCCGATACCTTCTCGAAAACACCAATCCGCGCAGGGGACTCGCGGTGGCGCGCATGGGCGCGCACATTACCTATCTGTCCGACGCAGCTCTGCATCGAAAGTTCGGCCGCAAGTTCCAGGATCGCGCGAACCCGACCTTTTCGTTCGATGCGGATTTCGAGGTCGAATCCTATTTGCGGCATCAGGGAATTTCGTTCGTCGAGCGCTTCGATGCGAATTCTTATCTCTATCTGACGCGGGCAATGGATTATTTCGATCTGGCAGCCGATCACGATGGTGTCCTGGCCAAGGCCTTCCATCGCACGCCCACGCGGTTCTGTGTCATCTCGTTCACCAGCGATTGGCTGTTTCCGACCTCCGAGTCGCGCGCCATCGTCCAGACGCTCAATGCGGCGAGTGCAAGGGTGTCGTTCGCCGAAATCGTCACCGACAAGGGTCACGACGCGTTCCTGCTCGACGAGCCGGAA
>DASSYU010000001.1:0-3641 GCA_035703125.1 Pseudolabrys sp.
CCGCGACAACCAGACGGCACAGAATCAAAAGGCGGTTTTCGTTCGCCAGCAGCTTGAGAAGGCCGGCGGCCTCGCCTGCCTTGCGCTCAAGTTCAGCAATGCCAATATCGGCCGCAGCTTTTGGTCGACGGCTGGTCTGTACAGGCACGGTGAGTGCTCCATAAATTAGCTGTTGCTAAATTAGACAGCACTAATATATAAGTCAAGGGCCAGGCTGGACGGAAGAGGAGTGCGTCATGACCGCCACTGCAAAACCTGAAGTTCGGGGATTTTTCGATGAGCCGACCAATACCGTCAGCTATCTCGTGTGGGACCCTTCGACGAAATCAGGTGCGGTAATCGATCCTGTCCTGAATTTCGATCATCGCAGCGGCGAGGCGACCGTGGAATCGGCCGACGCCATCCTTGCGGAAGCCAGTAGGCTCGGCATCAAAATCGAACAAATCCTGGAAACCCACGCGCATGCCGACCATTTGTCAGGCGCGCCCTATATCAAGCTGAAAACGGGGGCTCGGGTTGCGATCGGTGAGCACATCAAAGATGTGCAGAAGATCTTCAGGCCAATCTTCAATGCCTCGGATGTATCGGGCGATGGTTCGGAATTCGATCATCTCTTCAAGGACGGCGAGCGTTTCAAGGTCGGCACAGTCGACGCCGAAGTGATCTACACGCCCGGCCATACGCCGGCCTGCGTGTCCTATAAAATCGGCGATGCAGTCTTTGTCGGCGACACCATGTTCATGCCCGACTACGGCACGGCGCGTGCCGATTTCCCCGGCGGCGACGCGCGCGACCTCTATCGGTCGATCCAGCGGATCCTTTCATTACCCAAAGAAACGCGCCTCTTCATGTGTCACGACTACAAGGCGCCCGGCCGCGATCAATATGCCTGGGAGACGACGGTCGGCGAGGAAAAGGCCCGCAATGTTCATGTGCACGAGGGCGTCACGGAAGATGAATTCGTCAAGATGCGCGAAACGCGTGACGCCACGCTTTCTACGCCTTTGCTTTTGCTGCCATCTATTCAGGTGAATATTCGTGCCGGCAAGTTTCCGCCGGCGGAAGCCAATGGCGTGCGCTATCTAAAAGTGCCGGTGAAAATCGCGTCATAGCTCAGAGCTACGTCCAGCTCTTGACCTTGACGTAAGATCCCGGCGCATCTTCGATCGGCTTGAACTTGCCGCCGCCGATCTTGCGAGCGGTCACGGTTTCCGCGTCCAGCGCTTTGAGCCAATCGAGCCAATCGGGCCACCAGGAGCCTGGATGCTCGATAGCCGATTTCATCCAGGTTTCCAGGTCTTCGCCGTTGGGCTTGTCGCCTGTCCAATACTGGTATTTTGGCCTGCTGGGCGGATTGACCACGCCAGCAATGTGGCCGGAGCCGGCAAGCACGTATTTGACCGGGCCGCCAAAATATTGCGAGCCATAAAGCACCGATTTCGCCGGCGCGATGTGATCTTCGCGCGTGGCTAGATTGTAGACCGGCACTGTCACCTTGTGCAGGTCGATCCGGGTGCCCGCGATTTCCATTTCTCCCTTGGTAAGTTTGTTGTCGAGATAGCAGTTGCGCAAATAAAAGGAATGATTGGCTGCGGGGATGCGTGTGGCGTCGGAATTCCAGTAGAGAATGTCGAAAGGCAATGGCTTCTTGCCGAGCATGTAGTTGTTGATGATATAAGGCCAGATCAGATCGTTTGAGCGCAGTATATTGAAGGTGTTGGCCATACGAGAGGCCTCCAGGTAGCCTTGCTCCTTCATATGCGTCTCAAGTTGTCTGATGCGCTCCTCGTCGACGAACACCATGAGATCGCCCGCGTAGGTGAAATCGACCTGCGCGGTAAACAATGTCGCCGATTTAACGCGGTTCTGCTTTTTTGCGGCTAGATAGGCGAGGGTAATCGCGAGCAAAGTCCCGCCGACACAATAGCCGATGGCATGAGCCTGCTTCTCGCCGGTGACCGCTTCAACCGTGTCGAGGGCGGCGATCACGCCCTCGCGCATATATTCTTCGAAATTTTTTGCGGCTAACCTGGCGTCCGGATTGACCCAGGAGATCACAAACACCGTGATGCCTTGATCGACACACCATTTGACGAAGGATTTTTCAGGCGCAAGGTCAAGGATATAGAACTTGTTGATCCATGGCGGCACGATCAGCAGCGGGAGCTTCATCGTATTCTCAGTAGCCGCTTCATATTGGATGAGCTGCATTAATTCATTCTGGAACACAACCTTGCCGGCCGTCGTCGCGAGGTTTTTGCCGACCTCGAACATGGAGGGATCGGACTGGCGGATCTTGAGGTGTCCCTGGCCGGCCTTGATGTCTTCCGAAAGCATGTGCATCCCGCGCACGAGATTTTCGGCATTCGAAGAAAGCGTCTCGCGCAGCAATTCCGGATTGGTCAACACGAAGTTCGACGGCGAAATCGCGTTGGCAATTTGTTTGACGTAAAACTCCGCCTTCTTCCGTGTATGCTCGTCGACTCCTGCCGCGTCTTTCACGAGTTTGTCGGCCCACTGCGCGGTAAGGAGGTAGGCTTGTTTCAGAAAATCGAAGAACTGGTTTTGCGACCATTCCGGATCGGCGAAGCGTTTGTCTCGCGGATCGGGCGACACGACGGGCGGTGCTTGCTCGCCCGCCATGCGCTTCACGGCGCCAGCCCAAAGATCGAGGTAGGCGCGGCCGAGGCTGGTCTGCAGCCCGATCGCACGCTGAGGATCGGACATCCAGTATTCGGCAACGCGCCCGACCGTTTTGACTGCATCGGCCAGGTCTTCGCCAAGGTCGGTCCGTATTTTTCCTTCCTCGCGGGGTCTCAGGTAGGCCGCGAGCGCCTGGCCGCCTTCCTCGATCAGGCGGGCAAGATTGCGCGAGAGCGCCTCGATATCGACGTCGCCGACCTTGGCGGGATCTGTGGTGGACTTATCCATCCTTTCCATTCCCCTCTGCCAAGACAGTTGGCCCGCGCCGCGTTCCATCGCAAGGCGCGTTTGCGCGCATGGTTTCGCGGGCCTTCAGCCGAGCGGTTAGCAACGGGTGACCTTGCTGCGGCCATATTAGCCCGTTAACGGCACCGTGATATAATTCCTTGAGTCTGCATCGATTTCGCCCGCTTGTGCGGTGGGTTGGCGGAGCAAAGTTGTGTCGGTCAAACTTTTCATGTGGGCGGCGTTAGGTATCGCCGCGCTACTGGCGGGGTGCGCACCCGGACCGATCATTGACCGTTTACCAGGTGAACTGGGTCTGCCTGCGGGTGCCCCGGCACGTCCGGAAACCCCTTACGAATACCCGGCCGTGCACGAAATGCCGCCCAATCGCGCTTCGTCCCCCCTGACCGAGGACGAACAGGTCAGGCTTGAAAAGGAATTGATTAACGTCCGCGATCGCCAAGAGGGTCGTCCGACAGCAACCAAAAACGCCGCCCCCAAAGCGAAAAAACCGCCAAAAGGCGCGCAAAATGGCCAAACCGATGGCGCCAAGGCGAACCCGTGATAAAAGTCGGCCGGGGTTATATGCGGCGGCTGGCGAGGGCAGCCGTCCTTTGAGGTTTTGAGCCGATGGAAGACTTCTACCGCATTCGCCGTTTGCCGCCTTACGTTTTCGAAGAGGTGAACAAGGCCAAGGCGAAGGCCCGCAACGC
>DASSYU010000027.1:0-8039 GCA_035703125.1 Pseudolabrys sp.
CATGCACCCGATCTCGGCGCCGGTACGCTGGATGTTGGGAATGACGCCGGACGTGGACAACGTGATGCGGCGCTTCGAAATGCCGATGCCCTCGCCATCGGCAACAATAAGCAAGGCATCGCGAACTGCGTCGAAATTATAGAGCGGCTCGCCCATCCCCATCATCACGATGTTCGTGATGCATCGATCGCCGCTCGGCACGACACCATCAGTCGGCCTCGTGCCGCCCGGCCAATCTCCAAGACTGTCTCGCGCGGCCAATACCTGGCCGACGATCTCGCCCGCCGTAAGATTGCGCACGAGCCGCTGTGTCCCCGTGTGGCAGAACGTGCAATTGAGCGTGCAGCCGACCTGGCTCGACACGCACAATGTGCCCCGCTCGGTGTCAGGGATGTAAACGCATTCGACTTCGTGCGGGCGTTCACTCTGCACTTCGCCCGGTAACCGGAGCAACCACTTGCGCGTACCGTCCACCGAAACCTTCTCGGCGATGATCTCCGGACGCGCAAGTGTAAAATGCTCGGACAAGGTCGCGCGTAGTTCTTTCGATACGCTCGTCATGTCTTCGAATGAGGTGAAGCCGCGGAAGTAGATCCAGTGCCAGAGCTGTTGCACCCGCATCTTGCGCTGCGTATCTGGCACCCCCAGGCCGCCGAGCGCAGCGGCGAGCTCCATGCGGGTCATGCCGACGAGTGACGGCTTGTCGGGCGCCACATAGCGCTCGAGCGGCGTCTTCTCGATAGCCTCGGCGCTTTGTAAGGTCAGCGTCATGGGAGCAGAGTTCACGGCCGGCTTTTTCCGGCAATCACAATGGCAAATCGCAGTCTATCTAAGCTGGATCGGCCGGTCTTGCCACTCCGGTGCGGCCTGGAAAAGACCCTTACAGCGGGTCACTTGCACTCTTCCGCCACCCTGTCGAGGGCCTGCGCGATGCCCTTGAGCGAGTAAGTATCAGTGGTCTTGGTGCCGCGGCCCGATTCGCTCTTGACCACCAAGTCGGCTCCTTTGCGCATGGCATCCACCATTTGGGCCTCTTCCGCCGCATTCTTCACCCAGGCGCCGTCATTCTGCGTATACATGGCGTAGGTCGCCGAGCCGATCGCTGCCGTGGCGTCGTGGCCCGGTTTTTGCGGATAACCAACGATCATTGACACTTCGTTTTTCACCTTTTCCGACGGCCGCGTCGATACGAAAGCGTATGACGCGTCGCGGTTGCGGCCGACCGGTTCCGTCGTTGCCGATGTTGGCTTTGAAAGCGCGAAGCAGATTTTCTTGCCGCCGGGCGATGCCCTGTACGCGCCCCAGTCTCCGAACTGACCGAGTAGAACGGCCTGATCGGTTGGACTTGCAGCGGCCTTCTTCTGCTGGGCGGAGGCTGATGCGGCGCATAGGCAAGCGGACATCAGGACAATGAGCGTACGAAGCAATGCGGTCGTGTTCATCGGGTCCTACCGGCGACGTATTGACGGTCGTTGAGCCGCCCCCATAAAGAATCGCTGGATATTAGCCCATTACCGGTGAAAGTCGGCAATGTGAAGGCGGCAATCCGCCGCCCGCAGACCATGGTAGAACCGCGGCACTAATACGCACTCCGGCGACTGGAAGGCCATGAAAGCACTGCTCTGCACGCGCCACGGAACACCCGATGATCTCGAGCTCGCCAACGTTCCCGATCCTGTCGCCGCATCCGGCGAAGCGGTCGTGCACATCAAGGCCGTTGCATTGAATTTCTTCGACACGCTGATCATCGCCAACAAGTACCAGACCAAGCCGCCGCTGCCGTTTTCACCCGCCGCGGAATTTGCCGGCACGGTTGAAAGCCTCGGCTCTGACGTGAGTACGGTGAAGGTCGGCGAGCGCGTCATCGGCTGCCTCACCCACGGCGCGGCGCGTGAAAAAATTGCAGCGCCCGCCGGCAAGCTTATCAAGATACCGGATGCACTTGATTTTGATCGGGCAGCCGGCCTTTGCATCACCTATGGCACAACGCTTCACGCATTGAAGGACCGGGCGAAATTGCGTGCCGGCGAAACCCTGGCCGTCCTTGGTGCCTCCGGCAGCGCGGGTCTTGCGGCAGTCGAACTTGGCAAACTGATGAATGCTCGCGTCATCGCCTGCTCATCCTCGGAAGAAAAACTGGCGTTCGCCAAAAAACATGGCGCCGATGATACGATCAACTACGGGAAAGATAATCTGAAGGAAGCGCTTCGCCGTGTTACCGGCGGCCGTGGCGCCGACGTCATCTACGATCCGGTCGGCGGGCCTTATACCGAACCTGCGCTGCGTTCGATCGCGTGGCAGGGCCGGTTTCTCGTGATCGGCTTCGCCGCCGGCGACATTCCGAAACTGCCGCTCAATCTCGTGCTGCTCAAGGGCTGCGACGTGATCGGCGTGTTCTGGGGCTCGTGGATGGACCGCGATCCGCAAGGCCATCGCGCGAACACCGAACAGTTGCTGGCCTGGTGCGTGGACGGAAAATTGTCATCGCACATTCATGCGATCTATCCGCTGGCAGATGGGCCGGCAGCGCTCAAGGCCCTCGCGGCGAGACAAGTGATGGGAAAAGTGATCTTGCGGCCGTGATTCGTTGCGGCCTGCCCTACTTGAGATCCGCCAGAACGCGTTGCGCGGCGTCGCGATGCTCCGGACGAATGTGATCGGTCACCAGCTTGATGGCTGCGGCGAGAAAGGCCGCATCATCAGTGAAACCCAGCACCGGCAGAAAGTCCGGCATGGCATCGATGGGCAAAACGAAATAGGCAAGGGCGCCGACTAGCGTCGCTTTCACCGACGTGGGCGTCTTGCGGTCGAAAGTGCAATAGTAGGCGGTCAGCAACTCTTCGGCGAAGGGAATCGACGCAGCAGCGCCTTGTAGCTTGCGCCAGAACTGACGCTTCAAAGCGTCATCCTTGCGCTCCTCGAATGCCGCCTCTGCTGATGAGTATGCCATGTTTTAATTATGTGGTTGGCCATTTAGGCGTCTGCAAGGCCACGGTTATCCGGCAATCTTATCCATGGCTTCGGCAAGCTTCACATCGCGGTCGGTCAGGCCGCCGGCATCGTGCGTGGAAAGGGTCACATCCACCGTCTTATAGACATTGAACCACTCCGGATGGTGATCCATTTTTTCCGCGACCAGCGCCGCGCGTGTCATGAAGCCGAAGGCCTGGTTGAAGTCCTTGAACACGAATTTCTTCGTGATGGCGTCGCGGCCGGTCCTCTCCGACCAGCCCCTAAGCCCGGCCAGCGCTGATTTACGGGCATCTCCAGTAAGTTTGCTGCTCATGATCGAGCCTCGCTTTTCTTGTCTCTGACGCTCTTACTCGCCGGCTGTCATCCGAGGTTCGTCAGACAAGCCTTCGTTCTCCGGCGACTCCAATCTTGGCGCCTGCGCTGGAAGTGCCGGCATTGCATCGATAGTCGGCAAGGCGGAACCTACGCCATGCACCGAGTAAAGTTGGGGCGCTGCACGATTGATGTGAAGGTGAAAAATGTCAGGCCGGTTGTAGTGCCCTGCAAAATCGTGCCGAAGCTTCATTTGAATGCCAAGATCTAGATTGCATTCCGCATAGAGGATGCCTTCATCCGCTCCCATCGGCCCGGCAATGATGCGGCTCAACGGATCGACGATCAGCGAGCCGCCGCAACAATTCGGATCGCGAAGGAATTTCTCGCCTGATGGACCGGCCTCCAGCATTTCGATCATGCGCTCATCCACCGTTCCACAGGCCGAAATTACGAACGCTTTGCTCATTTGTGCGAAAGCCTGGGAGTCGATAGCGACACGATTGCGCAACGGATCGCCGCTGGTTGGAAAATGGTTCGGCCAGCTCATGACATGAATGCGCGTACCTTCGGCGATAAGCGAAAAAATGGCGAGCGGATTCGAATTTTCACCGCATATCAAAGCACTCATCGGACCGAATTCGCTGGCAAAGGCGCCGAATGTGTCACCATAGCCTCCCGTGTGCACGAGACGCTCGCCGACTGTCGGCATGATCTTCTGATGCTTGCGGATCAGTGAGCCGTCTGGACCAATGTAGATCTGGGTATTGAACATAGTACCCGTCGTGTGCGGGAGCTTTTCGCAAACTCCGACGACAACGTAGGCATTGGCTGCACGCGCGGCCGCGCACAGTGCGTCGGTTTCCGAACCTGGAATTTCGACAGCGTTCTTAAACAGCTCGACCGCGAGACGGTTCGCGACAGCGCCCGTGGCCGCGTGATGATGATACCAAACGGGATGCGCCGGAATAAATCCTTCCGGAAATCCAATCACGCGCGCGCCGTTTTTCCCCGCCTCGCGGATCAAGCGACACGCCTTTTCGGTCGAACCTTCACGGTCGAGAAAGATCGAAGCAGCCTGCACAGCAGCGACTTTCACCCTCGCGTAGCTGTCACCCATTTTCGAACTAACTCCTTTCAGGCCACGGCGGCCTCGCAATATGTTCGTATTGATACTACCTCATAGGCCTAGATACCGACCATACGAGGCACTTATGTCCTGGTCCCTGAATATCGGCAGAGTGGCCGGCACCGTCGTCCGCGTCCATCTCACCTTCCTGCTGTTTCTCGCCTGGATCTTCGCGGCAAGCTACGCCTCGGGCGGCGCCGCCACCGCATGGGACAGCCTCACCTTCATGGTACTGCTGTTCCTATGCGTTCTGCTGCACGAGTTCGGGCACATTTTTACTGCCCGCGCCTTCGGCGTGCCCACGCCTTACGTAACGCTGCTACCGATCGGCGGGGTGGCCCAGCTCGAACGAATTCCGGAAGAACCGTGGGAGGAGTTCCTCATCGCGATCGCAGGGCCGCTGGTCAACGTCGTGATCGCGGGCGTACTGGTTTATATTTTTGGCGCGGATATACAACCCGGCGCGGCTGCGGCCGTCGATAACACGGGAATCCCGCTGGTTGACCGCCTTGCCGCAGTGAATCTTTTTCTCGCATTGTTCAACATGATCCCTGCCTTCCCGATGGATGGCGGCCGCGTACTGCGGGCCCTGCTGGCGAGCCGGTTTGGCTACGTGCGCGCCACTGAGATCGCCGCCTCTATCGGGCAATTCGTCGCCTTCGCGCTCGGCTTCATCGGACTGATGTTCAACCCGATCCTGATCTTCATCGCCATTTTTGTCTATCTCGCGGCCTCTTCCGAGGCGCACATGGTGGCGTTGCGCGCGGCTTCGCGCGGGGTGCCGGTGACCTACGCCATGATGACGCAATTTGCGACCCTGTCGCCGCACGCACAGGTCGAGGAGGCAGTGCAGACATTGCTGCAAACGAGCCAAAGCGAATTTCCCGTGGTCGATGACTTCGGCAAGCCGGTCGGCGTCCTCGGCCGCGCCGATTTGATTCGCGCCATCAAGACGCGCGGCGCGGATGCGCGTGTATCGGATGCCATGACCGCGGAACTGCCGACCGTCAGCCACCGTGTTACGCTGGAACAGGCATTCAAACTGTTGCAGCAGAAATCAGCCCCCGCCGTCGGCATTACGGATGCCGCCGGCAAACTGGCAGGGCTCGTCACCGGCGAAACCATCGCCGAAATGATGATGCTGCAGGAGGCTTTACCCGGAGGAATTCGGCCAGGGCCATGGGGTCGCCCTGCGGGCGCTTAACCTCGTTTTCGGCCGTGCGGTGGTAGCGGTTGCATCAGCGCCGCGCGTGACTATATTGCACCGCAAACGCGCCGCGTCGCGGGCCCCAACGAGGCCCGCGCTTTGATTTCTGGAACTTGAAATGGATCTTCGAAACGTCGCCATCATCGCGCACGTCGACCACGGCAAGACGACGCTGGTCGACCGGCTGTTGCAGCAATCGGGCGCGTTCCGCGAGAACCAGCGCGTGGTCGAGCGCGCCATGGATTCCAACGACCTCGAGCGCGAACGCGGTATCACGATCTTGGCCAAGGCGGCCTCGGTAGTGTGGAAGGACACGCGCATCAATATCGTGGACACCCCCGGCCACGCCGATTTCGGCGGCGAGGTCGAACGGATTTTGAACATGGTCGACGGCGCGTTGGTCCTGGTCGACGCGGCCGAAGGTCCGCTGCCGCAGACCAAGTTCGTTGTCTCCAAAGCGCTGAAGATGGGCCTCAAGCCCATCGTCGTCATTAACAAGGTCGATCGCGCGGATGCCCGGCCCACACAGGTCCTCAACGAAGTCTTTGACCTGTTCGCCGCGCTCGACGCCACCGACGAACAACTCGATTTCCCGATCCTCTACGGTTCGGCCAAGCAGGGCTGGATGGCGACGAGCCTGGACGGATCACACGATGACGGCATGAAGCCGCTGTTCGACCTGGTGCTGCGCCACGTCAGGCCGCCAGTCGTGGAAAGTGGCCCATTCCGTCTGCTTGGCACCATCCTCGAAGCCAATCCTTACCTCGGCCGTATTGTCACCGGCCGCATCACGTCGGGCTCGGTCAAACCCAATCAGCAGGTAAAAGTGCTCGATCACGACGGGAAGCTGATCGAGAGCGGCCGCGTCACCAAGGTGCTCGCGTTCCGCGGCCTCGAGCGTACCGCGGTGGAAGAGGCGGCAGCGGGAGACATCGTCGCAATCGCAGGCCTGCCAAATGCGACCGTCGCGATGACAATCTGCGACCCCTTGGTTGAAATGCCCCTTCCCGCTCAGCCGATCGACCCGCCGACACTGGCGATGATCTTCCGCGTCAACGATTCTCCGCTCGCCGGCACCGAAGGCGACAAAGTCACCGGCCGTATGATCCGTGATCGGCTGCTGCGCGAAGCGGAAGGCAATGTCGCACTGCGCGTGCGCGAATCCGATGAAAAGGATTCCATGGAAGTCGCGGGCCGCGGCGAATTGCAACTCGGCATCCTTATCGAAACGATGCGGCGCGAAGGTTTCGAGCTCTCGGTGTCACGACCGAAGGTTCTGCTGAAAGAAGATCCTGCTGGCGAAATGCTCGAGCCGATCGAGGAAGTTGTCATCGATCTTGACGAAGAGCACTCCGGGATCGTCGTGCAGAAGATGGCGGAACGCAAAGCCGACATGATGGAAATGAAGCCGTCGGGCGGTGGGCGTCTCCGGCTGGTGTTTCATGCTCCGACGCGCGGTCTCATCGGCTATCAGGGCGAATTGCTCACCGACACACGTGGCACCGCGATCATGAACCGGCTGTTCCACGCCTACGCGCCTTACAAGGGGCCGATCCAGGGTCGTCGCAACGGGGTTCTGATTTCCAACGAGCGGGGCGAGGCCGTCGCGTACGCGCTGTGGAATCTTGAAGATCGCGGCCCGATGATGATCGAGCCAGGCTGGAAGGTTTATAACGGCATGATCGTGGGCGAGCATACGCGCGGCAACGATCTCATCGTCAACGTGCTCAAGGGCAAGAAGCTCACCAACATCCGCACCACGTCCAAGGATGAAGCCGTGCGGCTTACGCCCCCGATCCGCATGACACTCGAGAAGGCGCTCGCCTATATCGAGGACGATGAGCTGGTTGAGGTGACACCGAAGTCGATCCGTCTGCGCAAGAGGCTGCTCGACGAGAACGACCGCAAGAAGGAAGAGCGGAAGAAGGAAGCCGAGACGGTCTGATGCGCGGCGCACGGTGGAGGGCGAATCGAATCAGTGGGCCCTCCCTGAATTCAAGACGGCGCGGCAAGGGAACCGGATGATTCGACGCTGCCGGTTTGATGCCTCAAACATCATTACTTTCCTCTGCGCGCCCGGCGTTTTGGCAGCTGTGACCAGTAATCCACACCGTTAACCCATCATTAACGATAGGGCTTGAAGGCCGGAAATTTCGTTGCTTCTATCGCGGAATGAGTACGACCCTCATAGAGATTCGCCGCGCGAAGTCTTCGGATGCGGTCGACGTTGCCGAGACGCACGACGCGGCGTGGCGGACGGCCTATCAGGGAATCATCCCGGGCAACGAGCTCGACAAGCTGATCAACCGTCGGGGACCGGACTGGTGGGACTCCGCGATCCGCAAGGGCAGCCGTATCACCATCCTGCAGTTTGGCGAGCGCGTGGCGGGCTACGCCAACTACGGACGCAATCGTGCG
>DASSYU010000054.1:0-3157 GCA_035703125.1 Pseudolabrys sp.
CGGCTCGCCGCCTGCCGCCGCAAGAACATCGACAATATTTTTCAAAGCCTGTTCAACCTGAGCGACAAAATCGTCGCTTTCGAATTTCCCCTGACCGTTCCAGCCAACCTGACCGGCAATGAAAACCTGCCGGCCCTGCGCAACGACGCCGTTGGCATAACCCTTAGGCGCCGCCCAATTCTTCGGCTGCACAATTTCAATCGTGCTTTTGCTCACGAGACCTGCTCTCGTAATTTGAACCGCTGAATTTTTCCGGTCTGTGTCTTTGGCAAGGCATCGACAAATCTAACCAGCCGCGGATACTTGTATGGCGCGATGGTTGCCTTGACGTGATCCTGCAGGATCTTGATGCGCAAGTTGTCTGCTTCGACGCCGGCCTTGAGCACGACAAACGCGGCGACAACCTGCCCCCGCTCGGAGTCCATTGCGCCAACGACCGCACATTCCGCGACTTCCGGATGTGCCAACAGCGCCGCTTCGACTTCGGGTCCGGCGATGTTGTAGCCCGCCGAGATAATCATGTCGTCGTTGCGGGCAGCGAAATGGAATCGGCCATCCTGGTCCCGCACAAATGAATCGCCGGTAAGGTTCCAGCCATCGGCGACATAATTTTTCTGCCGCTTGTCGGCGAGATAGCGGCAACCGGTCGGGCCGCGCACCGCCAGCCGTCCGATTGTGCCGTCAGGCACATCCTTCATGTCGGCGTCGACTATTTTTGCTTCGTAGCCGGCAACTGGCCGCCCGGTCGCTCCCGGCATGGCGTCTCCGATCCGGCTCGTGATGAAGATGTGGAGCATCTCGGTCGAGCCGATGCCATCGAGGATCGGCTTGCCGGTTTTGCGCGTCCAATCCTCGAACACCGGACCCGGCAAGGTCTCGCCGGCCGACACGGCCAGCCGCAGTGACGACAGGTTGGCCCCCTGGTCCATCGCCGCCATCATGGCCCGGTAGGCGGTCGGCGCGGTGAACGAGATGGTGGCCTTATAGGTCTCGATAATCTGCACCATGTTGGCCGGCGATGCATTTTCCAGAAGTGTCGTGGTCGCGCCGAAACGAAGCGGGAAAATGGCCAGGCCGCCAAGGCCGAACGTGAAGGCGAGCGGCGGCGAACCGACGAACACGTCGTCAGGCGTCACGTTGAGAACTTCCTTCGCGTAGCCGTCGGCAATGATCAGCAGGTCGCGATGGAAATGCATGGTCGCCTTCGGTTCGCCGGTGGTGCCGGATGTGAACCCGAGCAATGCGACGTCGTCGCGGCCGGTGGGCACCGCATCGAACTTCACCGGCTTGTCGAGCGCAACGCGATCAAGCTCGGCATCATGATTTGATGTGCCGTCGAAATTGACCACCTGCTTGAGAAATTTGCTGGCTTTGGCGCAGGCCACCAACTCGTCAGCGATGCGGCTGTCGGTCAAAGCAAGCGCGATTTCAGCCTTGTCGACGATTTTGCCAAGTTCGCCGGCGCGGAGCATAGGCATGGTGTTGACGACGACGGCGCCCGCTTTGGTGGCGGCGAGCCAAGCAGCGACGAGCGCAGGATTGTTGCCGGAGCGGATCAAGACGCGGTTACCCGGCTTGACCCCGTAGTTCTCCACGAGGGCATGCGCCAGCCGGCTCGACCAGTCGGCCAGCTCCTTGTAGGTCCGCCGGCGGCCATTTCCGATCAACGCGGTGTGGTCGCCGAATCCGCGCTCGACCATGCGGTCGGTCAATTCGACCGCGGCGTTCAATCGCTCGGGGTACTGGAATTCGGGCCGGTCGAGCAGGAAATCGGGCCACTGATCGAACGGCGGCAGATTGTTACGGGTGAAAGTATCGACGTGTGCGGACGGCCCAAGTTTGATTTTTTGAGTCATGTCAGAAGCCTCAGGCAGATGAAAGTACCGATCTTGCGACAATGATTTTCTGAACGTCGGACGCGCCTTCGTAAATCCGCAAGGCGCGGATTTCCCGATAGAGCGTCTCGACCGGATGGCCGGAGCGCACGCCATCGCCACCATGAATCTGCACGGCGGCGTCGATCACGCGCTGCGCCGCTTCTGTCGCGTACAGTTTCGCCATCGCTGCCTCGCGCGTCACACGCGCCGCACCCGTGTCCTTGGTCCACGCGGCGCGATAGACAAGAAGCGCCGCCGCGTCGATCTCGAGCGCCATATCGGCAATGTGACCCTGGACCATCTGCAATTCCGACAATGGAGCGCCGAACAGTTCGCGGCTCTTGGCCCGCTTGATCGTTTCGGCGAGCGCACGGCGCGCAAAACCAAGCGCCGCGGCCCCCACCGAGGTGCGGAAGACATCAAGCGTCGCCATCGCAATCTTGAAGCCGTCGCCGGGTGCGCCGATGAGATCGTCGGTGCCGACACTGCAATCCCTGAAGGTCAGGCGCGCGAGCGGATGCGGTGCCATAACCTCGATACGCTCGGCGACCGACAATCCGGGGTTATCGCCCCGCACGATAAAGGCCGATAGGCCCTTTGCGCCTGCCGCCTCGCCGGTGCGGGCAAAGACCACATAAAGATCGGCGATCCCCCCGTTCGATATCCATGTCTTCTCGCCGTCGAGAGCGAAACCGTCGCCGCTCCGCCGTGCCGTCATTGAGATGTTGGCGACGTCGGAACCGGACGTCCGCTCCGAAAGCGCGAACGCCGCGATCGCCGCGCCGCTGCGGGTCCCCGGCAGCCAGCGAGCTTTTTGAGCGGGCGTGCCGAACAAGGAAATTGGACCGGCGCCAAGGCCCTGCATCGCGAAAGCAAAGTCTGCGAGGCCGGAATGACGTGCCAGCGTTTCGCGGACCAAGGCCAGCGTGCGAACGTCGATCTTGTCCGACGGGCCCTCGCCAGGCGCAGTGTGCTTGAGCCAGCCATCGCGGCCGAGATTGCGCACCAGCTCGCGGCAGGCGGCATCGACATCTCGGTGATCAACATGCGCGCAATGCTGGGCGGCCCATGTTTCCAGCTGGTCGGCAAGCGCGCGATGACGCTCCTCGAAAAACGGCCAACGCAGGAAACTCCGGTCAAGCATCGTCAATTTCCGGCAAACTGCGGTTTCTGCTTTGCGACAAAGGCCTCATAGGCCCGGCGGAAATCTTTCGTTTGCATGCAGACCGCCTGTGCGAGCGCCTCCGCCTCGATTGCGTCATCAAGCGGCATCGCGAACT
>DASSYU010000106.1:0-2786 GCA_035703125.1 Pseudolabrys sp.
CTCGCCGGGGCGGCGCATTTCCTCGGTCACTTCGCCGAGCCGCTTCTCGATCCGGTTGATCGAGGGCAATAGCCGCTGCGCCTCGGGCAGCCCGAGCAGCGCAAGTGTCCGATAGGTCTCCAATTCGATAATGCGCTGGACCACCGCCCCGGCGCGCTCGCTGCCGAGGCCGCGGTCGAGGACGAGGATGCGCACGAACCCGGCGGCGTCGGCCTGGAAGTCGGTCGCAAACAAGGCCAAGCCGTCGGAGTTTTCGGCGACCGCAAGGCTGGCGCGGTCGAAAACCTTGGTGATCGCCAGTTTCCCCTTTTTCTCCGCCAGAAGATGTAAGTCGAGCGCCACCAGCAGCGGTCCCGGTTGTGGCAAGCCGGCCATGGGCGCCGCCAGCGACGCCACGTCGGGATGAAAGGGCGTTGCGTCCGTCGACGGCAATTCCCAGGTGTACGTGGTGAATTCCGAGTGCTGCTCCCAGCGCAGCAAAACGCCGTCAAAAACCACGCGATGCTGCTTGGCTGAAGATTTCAGCGGCTCGAGATCGTGGAGGGCGCAGAAATCAGCAAGGGCAGCGCGGTCGCGTTTGGCGGCATCGCCGGTTGTGTCAAAGGCAAAATGCAGAACGCGGTGCGGTGTGTCGATCGGCGTGAAGGGCCGCGCATGAACTTCGCCGAGAATTGCCGCGCGCAGAGGATGCGGCGTGAGCCGTGCGCTCTTGCCGTTACCGATCGAAACCTCAACACTCATGATGTGCCCGCCGTACGCAACGCCACGATCGACTGCCGTCAGCTCTTCCGCGTTCGCTTGCGCTTCGTCTCGTTCCCCACCAGCACCTGCGGCCCGATGTCACTGACCCGCGTGGTGCCGGTCAGCGCCATGGCAACGCTGAGCTCCTTCTTCAGGATATCGATCGCCTTTGCGACCCCGGCCTTGCCGCCGGCTCCAAGGCCGTAAATGTAGGCACGACCGATCAGGCAGGCGCGCGCCCCGAGCGCCAGGGCGCGCAGCATGTCGGACCCGGTACGGATGCCGCCGTCGAACAGCACTTCGGTGTCCGACCCGACCGCCTGCGCAATCGCCGGCAGCGCCGAGATCGACGACGGTGCGCCATCGAGTTGCCGGCCGCCGTGGTTGGAGACGACGATCGCATCGGCGCCGAGCTTCACCGCGGTCTTGGCGTCCTCGACGTCGAGAAGGCCCTTGATGATCACCTTTCCTGGCCAGATTTTCTTGATCCAGTTGACGTCCTTCCAGCTGAGCGCGGGATCGAACTGACTGTTGGTCCACTGGGCAAGCGACGTCACGTCATCCATGCCTTTTACATGGCCGGCGAGGTTGCCGAACGTCTTGCTCTTTCCCTTGAGGATGCTGAACACCCAGCCTGGCTTCGTCGCCATGTCGACGATGTTCTTGAGCCGGATTTCCGGTGGCACCGTCATGCCGTTGCGAATGTCACGGTGGCGCTGGCCGAGGACCTGCAGGTCCACGGTGAGAACCAACGCACTGCACCCGGCCTTGGCCGCGCGCGCCAAAATGTCCTTGCAGAAGCCGCGGTCGCGAATGACGTAGAGCTGAAACCAGAATGGCTTAGTCGTCGCTTCAGCCACCTGCTCGATCGAATTGATCGACATCGTGGACAATATGAAAGGAAGCTGCGCCTCTTCTGCTGCTTGCGCGGACAGGATTTCCCCGTCGCCATATTGCATGCCGCACAGGCCGATCGGGGCCAGCGCGAATGGGGCGCTGACTTTCTGGCCGATGATGGTGGTGGCAAGGCTGCGCTCCGAGACATCGACCATCACGCGCTGGCGTAGCTTGATGGGTTCAAGTTCGGCGCGGTTCGCCCGCAGCGTTTCCTCGTTGTAGGAGCCGCCATCGGCGTATTCAAAAAAAGTTTTTGGAACTTTACGCCGTGCAAGCGCACGGAGATCCTCAATGCAGGCGATATTCTTCATGCGAGTGGTTCTTTGGGGGTGTGTCAGCTACAATAATGAGGTAGCACAGCGGTGCCCCCGCGCGAAATAGCTGGTTTTCAAGGGTCGGCACGGCAAAAACGGTTAACCGCGCGCGGTAATGATCTCTCACAATTTTTGAAGCAAATTCACAGCGTTGACATTAATATGCGGCCGCTGGAGAAATTTGGCCGCGCTCGTCAGGGACAATCAAACCAAAGCTTGGGCGTCGGGGGTAAATTGTATGAGTCGCCGCTATTTTGGCACCGACGGAATTCGCGGGCGGGCCAATCGCGTGATTACGCCTGAACTTGCGCTGAAGGTCGGACAGGCCGCCGGTCTTATTTTCAAGAACGGCGATCACCGGCACCGCGTTCTGATCGGCAAGGACACCCGGCTCTCCGGCTATATGATCGAGACCGCCCTGGTGGCCGGGTTCACCTCGGTCGGCATGGACGTGCTGCTGACCGGTCCTATTCCGACGCCGGCGGTCGGCATGCTGGCACGCTCGATGCGGGCCGATCTCGGCGTCATGATTTCGGCCTCGCACAACCCTTTTGACGACAACGGGATCAAGCTGTTCGGGCCGGACGGCTACAAGCTCAGCGATGAGACGGAAGCGAAGATCGAGCAGTTGATTGAGTCCGACCTCGGCAAGCAGCTCGCCAAGAGCGCTGACCTCGGCCGTGCCCGCCGCATCGACGGCGTCCAGGATCGCTACATCGAGTTCGCCAAGCTGACCTTGCCCAAGGCCGTGTCTTTCGAAGGCCTGCGCGTGGTCATCGACTGTGCCAACGGGGCCGCCTATCGCGTTGCCCCTGGGGCACTGTGGGAAATGGG
>DASSYU010000130.1:0-8826 GCA_035703125.1 Pseudolabrys sp.
CCGACCGACAAGATCCGCGAAGTCATCGGGACTGGTGGAAAGGTGATCCGCGAAATCGTCGAGAAGACGGGCGCCAAGATCAACATCGAGGACGATGGCTCGGTGAAGGTCGCCTCAGCCAATGCTGATTCAATCAAGGCGGCGATCAACTGGATCAAATCGATCGCGTCGGATCCGGAGGTCGGCCATATCTATGAAGGCACCGTCGTGAAAGTCATGGACTTCGGCGCCTTCGTGAACTTCTTCGGCGCCAAGGACGGCCTCGTGCACATCAGCCAACTCGCGGCGCGGCGCGTGAACAAGGTCACCGATGTCGTCAAGGAAGGCGACAAGGTGAAGGTCAAGCTGCTCGGTATGGACGAGCGCGGCAAGGTCCGCCTCTCCATGAAGGCGGTCGATCAGGCCACCGGCGAGGACATCGAAGCCAAGCAGCGGCCCGAAGGCGGTGAGCAGCCGCAGGCGGCCCAGGGCGGCGCCGAGTAAGCCGAAACGAAGTCAAAGAGAGAGGGCGGCCCGAGGCCGCCCTTTTCAACTTGCCTTACGCGCGTGCGAAGCACGCACACGGCCGAGCACCTGTTTGACAATTTCGGCCAACGCCTCGAAATCTTTGCGTCGCGGGGAGGTTCGCCGCCAAGCCAAACCTATCGTTCGTCCCGGTTGAGGCTCGGCAAAGCGCAACAATTTTACCCGCTCATCGTGAGCTTCGGCATCGGCAGCTACTTCAGGCACGAGTGTGACACCATAACCGTTTGCCACCATCTGGATCACGGTCGCGAGCGAAGTGGCTCCGAGCCGGGTCGTGGGCGCATCCCCGCGTCTGGCAGCACAAAATGCGAGGGCCTGGTCGCGCAGGCAGTGTCCTTCCTCCAGCAGGATCAGCCGATGCCGATCAACATCCGCAATACCAATGCGGCCGCGAAGCGGGAGTTCGTCGGCAGCCGGCACCGCAAGCAGGAACGGATCGTCGAACAGCCTGAGGGTCTCAACATCGGCGTCCTCCGCCGGCAATGCCAGCAAGATGCAATCAAGCTCACCGCGCACAAGCTCCTGGAGCAGTATCTTTGTCTGCGTCTCGCGCAGCTCAAGCCGCAGGCCCGGATACTTTGCCTGCAAGCGTGGCAGCACGCGTGGCAGCACATAAGGCGCGAGCGTCGGAATGATGCCGAACTTGAGCGACCCGCTGAGCACATCACGGTGGCGAGCGAAGTCGACGAGATCACGAGCGGCGGCGAGAATCTGTTCGGCGCGTTCGGCTACTTCCAGCCCAGTATCGGTGAGCGCGATCTCGTTCGGGCGGCGCTCAACCAGCTCGACCCCAATCTCACGCTCGAGCTCGCGCACCTGCATGGAGAGCGCCGGCTGGCTGATCGCGCAGTCTTCTGCTGCCCGCCCGAAATGCCTGTGGCGGGCGAGAGCAGCCAAATAACGCAACTGGCGCAAAGTGATCACGCCGATAAGCTAGACTTATCATGAGACCCAATCAATACGATTAGACCTTATCAATGGCCCGCCTTAACAACGTCACACCCCACCAACAACTCCGTGAAAATCAGAACACGACGGGAGAGAGAACGATGGACGCAAAGACGGACGACAAGAGCGCGGGCAAGTGCCCGTTCACAGGCACCCGGGGACGCTCGAACCGTGACTGGTGGCCGGAAGCGCTGAGCATCGAGATGCTCCATCGGAACTCCGACCTGTCCGATCCGATGGGCAAGGACTTCGACTACGCCAAGGAGTTCAAGAAGCTCGACCTGAAGGCCGTCGTCAAGGATCTGCACGCGTTGATGACGGATTCGCAGGAGTGGTGGCCAGCCGACTTCGGCCACTACGGTGGTCTGTTCATCCGCATGGCGTGGCACAGCGCGGGCACATATCGCATTACCGACGGCCGCGGCGGCGCGGGCGCGGGACAACAGCGCTTCGCACCGCTGAACTCCTGGCCTGACAACGCGAACCTCGACAAGGCGCGCCGTTTGTTGTGGCCGATCAAGCGGAAGTACGGCCGCAAGATTTCCTGGGCCGATCTGATGATTCTCGCCGGTAACGTCGCGCTCGAGTCGATGGGCTTCAAGACGTTCGGTTTCGCCGGCGGGCGCGCCGACGTTTGGGAACCCGAAGAACTCTTCTGGGGTCCCGAGGGCACGTGGCTCGGCGACGAACGCTACAGCGGCGAGCGCCAACTCGCGGAGCCGCTGGGCGCGGTGCAGATGGGCCTCATTTATGTCAATCCGGAAGGTCCGAATGGCAACCCGGACCCGGTTGCCGCGGCCAAGGACATCCGCGAGACGTTCTTCCGCATGGCGATGAACGACGAGGAGACGGTCGCGCTGATCGCAGGCGGTCACTCCTTTGGCAAAACCCACGGTGCCGGCGATCCGTCGCTGGTCGGACCGGAGCCGGAAAGCAGCGCCCTTGAGAGCCAGGGTCTGGGCTGGAAGAGCAAGCACGGCACCGGCTTCGGAGCCGACGCCATTACCGGCGGTCCAGAAGTCACCTGGACACAAACGCCGACCAAGTGGAGCAACCTCTTTTTTAATAACCTTTTCGAAAACGAATGGGAGCTGACGAAGAGCCCGGCCGGTGCGAAACAGTGGAAGGCAAAAGGTGCTGCCGCCACGATTCCCGACGCCTTCGACAAATCGAAGAAGCATGTGCCGACCATGCTTACTACCGACCTGTCGCTGCGGATGGACCCGGCCTACGAGAAAATCTCGCGGCGCTTCTACAACCATCCGGAGCAGTTTGCGGACGCATTTGCCCGCGCCTGGTTCAAGCTCACGCACCGCGACATGGGTCCGATCCAGCGCTATCTCGGCCCGCTGGTGCCTAAGGAGACGCTGATCTGGCAGGACCCGATTCCGGCGGTGAATCACCGGCTGATCGGTGAGAAGGATATCGCAACGCTGAAGACGAAGATCCTCGCCTCCAGCCTGTCGGTGTCGCAGCTTGTCTCGACCGCCTGGGCGTCGGCGTCGACGTTCCGCGGCTCCGATAAGCGCGGCGGGGCGAACGGCGCGCGCATTCGTCTTAGCCCGCAGAAGGACTGGGAGGTCAACCAGCCGGCTCAGCTCAAGGCTGTTCTGCAAAAGCTTGAGGCTATTCAGCAGAAGTTCGGCAAGAAAGTTTCGCTTGCCGACTTAATCATTCTAGGCGGATGCGCCGCGATTGAGAAAGCCGCTAAGGACGCCGGCTACAAGATCAAGGTACCCTTCACGCCGGGGCGCATGGACGCCAGCCAAGAGCAAACCGATGTCGAGTCCTTCGCACCGCTCGAGCCGCGTGCCGACGGCTTCCGCAACTACATCAGCGGCAAGCGGCAGTTCATGACGCCGGAGGAAGCGTTGGTGGACAGGGCGCAACTGTTGCGGCTGACCGCGCCTGAGATGACAGTCCTCGTCGGTGGTTTGCGCGTGCTCGGCGCGAATGCCGGTGGTTCCAAGCATGGGGTCTTCACCAAGAGGCCCGGAAAGCTGACGAACGACTTCTTCGTCAATCTACTCGACATGAGCACCGAGTGGCAGCCCCCGAATGCCGATGGCGTCTATGAGGGCCGCGACCGCAAGACGAACGTGGTCAAGTGGACCGGCACCCGCGTCGACCTGGTCTTCGGGTCACACTCGCAGCTGCGCGCCTTCGCGGAGGTCTATGCCTGCGCGGACGCGAAGGAAAAGTTCGTGAAGGACTTCGTGGCGGCATGGGCAAAGGTGATGAACGCGGATCGCTTCGACCGCGCCTGAAACGATGAAAATAAAACGCTTCGTCAGCGAGACGAAAACAAAATGGCCGGGGATCTCCCCGGCCATTTTTCTAGGTGGAACTGCTCTTATTGCCCGTCGTTGTTGCTGCCTTCCACTGCGCCGCCTGCAATCTTAAGAGCTTGCGGATGCGGCATCGCGATCACGTTGTAACCGGAGTCGACGAAGTGAACGTCGCCGGTGACGCCGGTCGAAAGGTCGGACAATAGATAGAGCCCGGCGCCACCGAGTTCGTCCAACGTAACACCGCGCCCAAGCGGCGAATATTTCTGCTGGAAGGCAAACATATAGCGCGCATCGGTAATGCCAGCGCCAGCGAGCGTGCGGATCGGTCCTGCCGAAATCGCGTTGACACGGATTTTCTGAGGCCCGAAATCGACCGCGAGATATCGCACCGAGGCTTCGAGGGCCGCTTTCGCCACGCCCATCACATTGTAGTTCGGCATAGCACGAAGCCCGCCGTTGTAGGTGAGCGTCACCATCGCGCCGCCGTTCGGCATCAGCGCCGCGGCGCGCTTCGCGGCTTCGGTAAAAGCGTAACAGGAGATCACCATCGTGCGGATGAAGTTGTCGCGCGTGGAGTCGGCGTAACGACCCTTCAATTCGTTCTTGTCGGAGAAGGCGACTGCATGCACGAGGAAATCCATCGTGCCCCACTGCTTCTTGATCTCAGCAAATACGGCGTCAACAGAGGCAATATCCTCGACGTCGCAGGGCATCACGAACGACGAACCCGCCTCATCGGCCAGAGGCCTCACGCGCTTGGCCAGCGCGTCACCTTGATAGGTAAAGGCAAGCTTCGCACCGTGCTGCGCGAGTGTCTTCGCTATCCCCCAGGCGATCGAGTGGTCGTTGGCGACCCCCATGATCAGCCCGCGTTTGCCCTCCATCAACCCCGGCATTCTCCGCCTTTCCGTCACCGTGCCCGGCTTGCGCCGGATATTCTGCGCTCGTCCTCGCGCTTCTCCACTCAAAGACGTGGATGGCCGGGACGAGCCCCGGCCACGCGGTCACCTGCTATCCTTGATACCTCATCAATCACGCATCCAACCGCTTGAAGACAATCGACGCGTTGGTGCCGCCAAAACCGAAAGAATTCGACAGCACGCAGCCAAGCGCGACATTGTCCTTGCGTTCCCGCACGATCGGGATGTCGGCGAACGCAGGATCGAGGTTCTCGATATTGGCGCTCTCGCAGATGAATCCACTTTGCATCATCAGTAGCGAATAGATTGCCTCCTGCACGCCGGTCGCACCGAGAGAATGGCCGGTGAGCGACTTCGTGGCCGAGATTGGCGGACACTTGGAGCCGAAGACCTCGCGGATAGCCTCGATTTCCTTGATGTCACCAATCGGCGTCGAAGTGGCGTGTGGGTTGATGTAGTCAACCGGCACTTTCACATTCTCAAGCGCCATGTTCATGCAGCGCACCGCGCCCTCGCCCGAGGGCGCAACCATGTCGTAGCCATCGGAGCTGGCGCCATAACCCGCTACTTCCGCATAGATTTTAGCGCCGCGCGCCTTCGCGCGCTCAAACTCTTCCAGCACCAATACGCCGGCACCGCCGGCGATGACGAAACCATCACGATCCTTGTCGTAGGCACGCGATGCCTTTTCCGGCGTCGCGTTGAACTTCGACGACATTGCGCCCATTGCGTCGAACAGCACGGAAAGCGACCAATCCAATTCCTCGCAGCCACCGGCAAATATGAGATCCTGCTTGCCCCATTGAATCAATTCTGCGGCGTTTCCGATGCAGTGATTTGAGGTCGCGCACGCCGACGAGATTGAATAGTTTACGCCCTTGATCTTGAACCAGGTGGCAAGCGTCGCGGATGCTGTCGACGACATCGCTTTCGGTACGGCAAACGGGCCGACACGCTTTGGCCCCTTGCTGCGCGCGGTATCAGCAGCTTCGATAATCGCGCGGCACGACGGCCCGCCCGATCCCATCACGATGCCGGCACGCTCGTTCGAAATCTCTGCTTCCTCAAGGCCGGAATCACGGATCGCCTGCTCCATAGCGACGTGATTCCAGGCGGCCCCGCCGCCAAGAAAGCGCATCGCGCGGCGATCGACCACTTCTTCCGGATCGAGCCGCGGGGCACCGTGCACCTGGCAGCGGAAGCCGAGTTCTGCGTATTTGTCGGCACGCACGATGCCGGATTTGGCCTCGCGCAGGCTCGCCAGAACTTCCTGCGTATTGTTGCCGATGGATGAGACGATGCCCATTCCGGTGACGACGACACGTCGCATGATATGACCCTTAAAATCCCCGCGGTTTATCGTTGATTGGGCCACAGATTGGCCGCCCGAGGCAATTCCGCAAGGCCGCCAGGCTCAGGCGCTGCCCGGCTGCAAAGCTTCGTCCTGCTTGAACAATCCGACTTTGAGATCGCTGGCGCGATAGATGATAGTGCCGTCCGCTGATAGCCAGCCATCGGCGATGCCCAATACGAGCTTTGAGCGCATAACACGCTTGATATCGATGCCGTAGATCACCTTCTTCACGGTCGGCAGCACCTGGCCGGAGAACTTCACCTCTCCAAGACCAAGCGCCCTACCCTTGCCTGGCGCGCCAAGCCAGCCAAGGAAAAAGCCGACGAGCTGCCACAGTGCGTCGAGACCGAGGCACCCCGGCATCACCGGATCGCCCTTGAAGTGGCAAAGGAAGAACCAAAGGTCAGGCTTTACGTCGAGCTCGGCACGAATGAGGCCTTTGCCGTGCTCGCCGCCCTCTTCCTTGATTTCCGCGATGCGATCGAACATCAGCATTGGCGGCAACGGCAGCTGCGCGTTGCCTGCGCCGAAAAGTTCGCCGCGGCCGCACGCCAGCAGATCTTCGTAGTCGAAGCTGTGCCGCCGCGGTTCCATCGTCATCGCATCCCCTTGTTTGGGGCTTGGCTGAATTCCCATGCCCGAGTTGGTAACATACCAAACTTAGCGGGCAAAGATGGCGGGAGACCGGAGACCGTCGCGGATTCGCTCATGAAACCCGTGAGAATATGCTCTTTCCATCAATTGCGAGGCGGTTGCATCTGGAAGGGTGTTTTCGTATATAAATGCAAAGGTTTCTAGCTGGTCCGCGTGTCGGATCGGCCGTTTAGGTGTGAAGGATAATGACGCCAACGCGTGCTTCCGTGATCCCGAAGGTAGTAACCGATGCCGGCCATTCGCCGGATCGATCGGTCCTCACCGGCTGCCCATGGCATGACGTGAAGGCCATGCTGCGTGAGGTCGGATTGCGACCGACCCGTCAGCGCATGGCGTTGGGCTGGATTCTTTTCGGCAAAGGCGATCGCCATCTTACCGCCGAGATGCTCTACGAAGAAGCAACGCGCGCGAAAGTACCAGTATCGCTCGCAACAATTTACAACACGTTGCACCAGTTCACGGAAGTCGGCCTTCTCCGCCAGGTCGCGGTTGATGGATCGAAAGCCTATTTCGATACCAATGCGACGGCGCACCATCATTTCTTTGTCGAAGGCGAAGATGAGGTACTCGACATCCCGGATGCCGAGGTGATTATCGGCAAGGCACCAACCCCGCCCGAGGGCTACGAGATCGCCCGCGTTGACGTGGTCGTGCGGCTGCGCCGGAAAGGCTGAAAAAGAAAGGCGTTCCGCAATCGTGGATTTTGTTTGAATGGCCGGGCCTGTCCCGGCCTTTTTCGTTGTAAGGCCACCGTGCGCGAAATTAGTCCACTTTCTCGTTCGGATAGGCACCCCACAAGCGTTCTTGCCGGATATAACCTTCAAAGCCCTTCCCACTGAATTGGCACCAGTTGCCATTGCAGGACTTGAGCGCTCCGAGCACGCCGGATTGCAGTCTGGCGGCGACGGCCGACTCAATATCCGCGCTCTCGAACAGGGGCACGAGTTCGTCCTTGGCCTTAGGAAGCACCATTGCTGTGCGCTTGCCGGACAACAATGAATGATAGACCCAGCCTTCGGCGCCTTCCCAATCTCGAATACGCCGCCAGTTTTCAAATTCGGCAGTAATTTCGACCGGCATACCCGCATGGGTATAGACCCATCGCACCTCTTGGTCCTTATTCGGACCAGAGCGAACATTGACCCGGTCGGATTTGAGGCTGACGAAACGCGGGATTGGAAGGCCGCTGACCGAACCGGTGGCGACCTCGCCCGCCGACTGGGCAAGGTGGGGCTGCAATGCCACGATGCTGGCCGCCAGTGCGCAGGCGCCCAGCGTGGTCCGTAAGCTTTGTCTTGTTAGGGTCATCTGGTAGGAAAAAGCACGGATTTCGTCCGGCACGCAGTGTCGGCGACCACGGTTAAAGAGGGCTAAATCGGCGCTTTCACGGCGGTATCGCCCCTAATTTCTGCAGTTGAGAGTCGATGGCGAAGACGAAAAAACCGCTGGTAATTGTGACGCGCAAGCTGCCCGATTCTGTCGAGCTGCGCATGCGGGAACTTTTTGATACCCGCCTCAATCCTGACGACAGGCCGATGACACAAAGTCAACTCGCCGAAGCGGTAAAGACCGCGGATGTCCTGGTGCCGACGGTCACCGACCGGATAGATGCCTCGGTTCTTAGCAAGTCAGGAGAGCAGCTCAAGCTTATCGCCAATTTCGGCAACGGCGTCGATAACATCGACGTAGCCACGGCCATTCAACGCGGAATTACAGTTACCAACACGCCGGGTGTCCTCACGGAGGACACTGCGGATATGACAATGGCACTGATCCTCGCGGTTCCTCGCCGACTGGTGGAAGGCTCTTCCGTCCTGACAGCCGACAAAGACTGGACCGGTTGGTCCCCGACCTGGATGCTCGGCCACCGCATCTGGGGCAAGCGTCTCGGCATTATCGGCATGGGGCGGATCGGTCAGGCCGTTGCCCGGCGCGCGCGCGCGTTTGGATTGCAAATCCACTATCACAACCGGCGACGGGTAGCTCCCAAGATCGAACAGGAACTCGACGCGACCTATTGGGAAAGTCTCGACCAGATGCTGGCGCGCATGGACATCGTATCGGTCAATTGCCCGCACACACCGGCGACTTATCACCTGCTTTCGGCGCGCCGTCTCAAGATGCTGCGGCCGGA
>DASSYU010000171.1:0-3953 GCA_035703125.1 Pseudolabrys sp.
CGCGCGCACTACGATCTTCCGGCGCCCGTGCAGGTGCTCCATCGTCCCGGGCCGCTACCCATTACTGCCGGTGAAATTCATCAAGCGATCGCGAACTGGAGACGATGATGTCGAGCGCCGGAGCAAACCTTGCCTGCAAGCCCGCCGACTATAAGTCGGACATCAAGCCCATCTGGTGCCCAGGGTGCGGCGACTATCATGTGCTCATGTCGTTTACGCGCGCGTTCGCACAATTAGGTTTGCCACCGGAAGAGATCGTCGTTGTATCGGGCATCGGCTGCTCGTCGCGGATTCCTGCGTACACAAATTGCTATGGCTTTCACGGCGTGCACGGTCGTTCTCTCGCTCTCGCCGCGGGCCTGAAAGTGACACGGCCCAATCTCACCGTCGTGGTCGCGAGCGGCGATGGCGACGGCTATTCGATAGGTGGTAACCATTTCCTGCACGCCTGCCGCCGAAACATCGACATGACGTACGTCGTTATGGACAACCACATCTATGGCATGACCAAAGGTCAGCCCTCCCCGACCACAGAGCCGGAATTTGATACGGCGCTGGCGCCAGGCGGAACCGGCGTGCGCCCCTTCCACCCGCTAGTTGTCGCCCTCGCCTCCGGAGCGAACTTCATCGCCCGCTGTTTTTCCGGGGAGCCGAACGAAACTGCGGATGTTCTGGTCGAAGCAATCAAACATCCGGGCTTTTCTTTTGTCGAAATCCTCAGCCCCTGCGTAACCTTCCGGCCTGACGAAAGAGCATGGAAGGATCAGGTGCGCCCCGCCCCAGTTTCCGCGACCAATGATCAGGGCAAGGCGGCACGCCGGCTCATGACCGATGACGGTTTCAACCTCGGCATTTTGTACCGCGGCAATCGCGCACCGTTTCAATCCTCTGTCATGGCAAAAGATGTCGACCTGTCGGAGTTGGAGAAGGATTTCGAGCTATGAGCAAGGCGCCGGACAGTCCGAAAGTCTCCAACCTCAATGATTTGTTGGCGGTCGCCTATCAGATCGAGATTGACGCGGTTGACCGCTACAATTTGCTGGCCGATCAGATGGAAACTCACAACAACCCGGAGCTGGTGAAGGTCTTCCGTGATCTCGCTCGTGCCGAAGGTATTCACGGCGAGGAAATTCGCCGCCTCGCCGGCGATTTCGACGTCGTCAGCCATGCGCGTCAAATCGCAAAATTTGGACGAAGCGATAGCCCGGAAGAAGCCGAACTCGCTTCTGCGCATTATATGATGACTCCCTGGCACGCCCTTCAGCTCTCGCTCGCCGGCGAGAAACGTGCTCTGGCCTATTTCACCTCCATTGTGGAGACCGCGAAGGATCCAAAGGTCAAGGCGATGGCTGCAGAACTCGTCGAGGAAGAGGCTGAGCACGTCAATTTGGTCAATCGATTGTTGACCCGGTATCCGGCGCCAACCGATTCGTGGGCCGAGGACATGGATCCGCCTGTATCGCAAGAATGAACAAGATCCGAGGTCCCTTGATGCGCCAGATTGCACTGTTGGCTGTGGTAGCGACGATAGCGGCGCTGTCGGGTTTTTATCTGGTGCAAGAACGTAACGCTGCGGCGCAACCGAACGGCCAAATTTCGGTCCAAGATTCGCGTGCGATAATTTTTTTAGCTGAACCCGAGAGTGCATTTATCCGCCGCGAAATGCGCGGCTTGCTTGAAAGCATTCGAGACATTCTGGAGGCCTCGCAGGCTGGCGACCACGCGCAAGTCGCTGCCGCGGCTCGGCGCTCCGGCATGAACGGTCCGGAGGCTACACATATTCCCAAGTCACTCGCTCCCAAGCTGCCTCCCGAATTCAAGAAGCTCGGACTGGAAACCCACCGTGGATTCGATCAAATTGCCATGGATGCCGAGAAAATGGGTGCTGCCGAGCTAACCTTGAAGCAGCTCACTCAGCTCATGGGAAATTGCGTCGCCTGCCACGCGACGTGGCGACTGACTGACGAGGGCAAGGGCAAACGCTAGACCGCGGGCCTGTTCAGCGGCTTTTGTCGCGCTCGTCTTTCACACGCACAGCCTTGCCCTGCGAACGCGGAACCTCGCCTTCCGCTCTGATGACGACCTCGCAGGTGACGCCGATCAAAGATTTTATGTGGTGGACGACTGCCTGTGCCTTATGTTCGCGTTCGGTATTGTTCAGAGAAACACCGGGAGCGAGTTCAACGTCTACTGTCATTGCGTCGAGCGCTCCCTCGCGCGTAAGGACGATCTGATAGTGCGGGGCCAAGCCCGGGAACCCGACCAATACCGCCTCGATCTGCGACGGATAGACGTTCACGCCCCTAATAATAAGCATGTCGTCGTTACGCCCTGTTACGCGCATGATGCGGACATGTTTTCGGCCACAAGCGCATGGCTCATTGCTAAGACGTGTAATATCGCGCGTGCGATAGCGGACCATTGGCAGCGCCTCCTTGGTCAAGGTCGTAATGACCAATTCGCCGGTGTCACCTATCGGCAACGGCTGAAGCGTCTCCGGATCGATCGTCTCAAACAGGAAATGGTCTTCCCAGCCGTGCAAGCCGGACTGGGCGACATGACACTCGCAGGCCACGCCGGGTCCCATGATCTCGGACAGGCCATAAATATCAACGGCTTTGAGTCCGAGCCGATCCTGAAGATCGTGGCGCATGGCATCGCTCCATGGCTCCGCTCCGAACAAGCCAACCCTCAATGACGAGCGCTTTAGGTCGCAAGCCATTTTTTCTGCGACCTCTGCGATGTTGAGCGCGTAGGATGGCGTCGCACACAGCACTGTCGCCTTAAAGTCATTGATCAACGTAACCTGCCGTTCCGTGCCGCCGCCCGACACGGGCACGACTGTGCATCCAAGCCGCTCCGCGCCGTAGTGCGCGCCAAGGCCGCCAGTGAACAGCCCATATCCGTAAGCGTTATGGACGATGTCCTCAGGCAACGCGCCTGCACAAGCAAAGCAGCGCGCCATCAGGTCCGCCCAGGTGTCGAGATCGCGCTTGGTGTAGCCGACCACAGTAGGCTTGCCGGTCGTACCGGACGATGCGTGCACCCGCAGAATTCGCTCGCGCGGCGCGGCAAACATGCCAAATGGGTAATTGTCGCGCAGGTCGCTCTTCAGCGTGAACGGAAACCGGGCGATGTCTGACAGAGACTTGAAATCGGCTGGGCTTACGCCTGCCGAGTCAAATTTCTTTCTATAGTGAGAAACGTTAGCGTAGGCAGAATCAAGCGTTTGTTTGAGGCGCGCGGTCTGCAGTCCCGCCAACGCGTTGCGCGACATTGTTTCAGCATCGGGATCATACATGAAAGTTCCCGATGTCTTGGTTGCCGTGCGCGTGCTCATGGCAAAACCCCCTCGCTCGATAACTTTACAGCCTTGACCAGCCGGGCTTCACCGCCGGTCCTGCAATTCCCGCTCCGCGCACCGGCGTGTGTACCAGCGCGAACCCTTGATTGAACCCAGCGCGGGTGACCACGATGAATTTCAAGGCAGCACCGGTAGCCGCAATGCACACTCCCGCTATGGCGAATAGAACACCCGGCGCTGTTCCCATCGTAATCCCCGGAATGATCAGCGCGGATGGCATAGCGAGGCCGCCGACAAAGAACCACGACCTGAAGTCGTGCAGGATCGCCAGCGTGCGTGTCGGCGCTCCCTCGGCTTCGAGGGCCGCCTGATAGGATCGCCAGATCCAGGCACGCAATGCAGCTAAAGCAACCGCAATGATGCCGGCCAATTGCGCCAATGGGTCAAGCGCTGCGGTTTGCGCAACCGCAGCCAGAAACAATCCGCTTCCTTCGGCTAGGCCGGTCACAATCACCAGCGGCAAGACCCAGAATACGCGCCATGCAGGGATGCCTTTTGCTTCTTTCAGGATCATCGCCTGGCTGCAAAGGAATAGCGCAGCGGCAACAGCGGCAGTCACAAGCAGTGCGGGCGCCTGCGACCACAGCGC
>DASSYU010000279.1:0-2682 GCA_035703125.1 Pseudolabrys sp.
GCACGCACTGCATGGCGATGATGCGCTCCTTCTGGGCCGGCGTGACTGTCTTGCGCTCGATCTCGGTAAAGGTCGCGCCGGGCAGGATAGCATTCACCGTGATGTTGTCGGGGCCGAGTTCGCGCGCCATCGACAGGCTCATGCCCGCGAGCGCGGCTTTGCTCGCGATATAGTGCAGATAATTCGGTCGCCCGAGCCGGACGGCGCCAGAGGCTACGTTGATGATACGGCCCCACTTGGCGCGCCGCATCGCAGGCAGTACTGCGCGCGCGCAAAGAAACGGCCCGGTGAGATTCACGCGCAACACGCGCTCCCATTCATCCAGCGGGATCTGGTCGAACGGACGCATCTCCAGCGTCGAGAAGATACCGGCATTGTTGATCAGCACGTCGATGCGGCCATACTCGTCTTCGACCACCTCGATCATTTCCCTGATCGAGGCAGGGTCGGCGACGTCCGTCGTAACAGCGAGTGCCTGGCCTCCCGCCGCCATGATCTCCTCCGAGACGGCGGCGGCTTTCGTTTCGTTCAACTCGGCGATGACCGCACGCGCACCTGCCTTTGCGAAGGATTTTGCGAAGACGCGCCCGATGCCTTGCCCTGCACCGGTGATGATTACGACGCGATCCTTCAGGCCGGGAAACACCACATTCTGCAATTCGGCGCTCATGCCGCGCCCCGCTCGAGTCGCGGCAGCTGCTCCAGCGCCGCGCGCGCCTCCCACGGCGTCCACCACGGTTTGATGCCGAGATCGTTTGCGATGATGCTGGCGGTGATGTAGCCGGCGCCGCCGGAAACCGCGCCACCCGGATGCCCCGCCGATCCGGCGTTATACAGGTTCGGAATCGGCGAGCGGTAGCCAAAGTGGTTGTACATCACCTGCTCGGCATTGAACGCACCCATGAAGATGTCACCGCCGCGCATGTTGATCATCTCCTGCACGTACTCGCGGCCGGTATAGACATAGCGACCGAGGATATTCTTGCTCGTCATGTTCGGACAGTAGCGCGCGAAGCATTCGATGATCCTGTCGGAGAACTCTTCCTTGAAAGTGTCGTAACCTTGCCCGCCGAGATCGGGGTCGAACGGCATGACGTGCCAGCAATAGGTCGTGTGCTTGCCGGGCGGCGCCTGTGTCGGGTCGAGCAGGCTCAGCGGCCCCGATCCGAACTGCACAAGCTTCGGCACGCGCCCGGCCTGGACGTCCTGATGCGCCGAGAACAGATCCTCCATGGTCTCGGCGCCGATGCTCCACTTCAGGGCACGGTTGATGTTGGGATCGAATTTTTCCGCCGCGAAGCGTGGGCTCTCGTTGAGCGCGAGATGCAGGCCGAACAGACTCCATGCCGTGTATTGGAAGCCATCGAGTTTTTTGAGAAATGTGGCGGACAGCTGTTCGCGGCCAACCAGGGTTTCGAAAGTCTGGTGGACGTCGAGCGTCGAGGCCACGAATTGCCTGGCGCGCACGGTCCGTCCATCAGTCAATTCGATGCTTGTCGCGCGTCCGTTTTCGACGACAATGCGGTCGATGTTCACCTGCGGTGCAAACGTGCCGCCGGCGGCTATGAAGGCTTCCATCAGGCCGCGGGCCAGATTGAACGAGCCGCCCTGGCATAGCTGGTAGCCGCTCTCCAGGTCGAAGGCGCGGATCACCGAGCCCATCGGCGAGGTCTTCGACAGCGTATCCACAAGCCACGTGCCGAACAGTGACACCTTGAACAGAAACAACAGCCGCACGTGCTCGTTCTCGAACAGCTCGCGCACGACGTCGAGCGGCTGCCGGCTGGAGACCTCAAGAAATTCCCGCCCCAAAGCCGTACGCGACAGCAGTGCTTCGCGTTCCGCTTTCGGCAGTGGCTCGGCGTAACGCTCCGGCAGGAAGATCTGCGCCGTTATTTTTTCGGCCTTTCGATTCCAGTCACGGAATGTTTGTGCGTCTTTCTTCGAAAAACGCGCGACGTTTGCGACCGATTCCTCGAGATCGCGCCCAAGCACGAGCGCGCTTCCATCATGATGCGCCTGGCCGAACTCGTAGCGCGGCGTGATGTAGGTGACGCGTTCGCCCAGGTTTAAATCCTTGAACCACGGCGTCTCGCTGATGTGGAAATGGTTGATGGAATGCAGGTTGTGATAGAAGCCGGGTAGCGTTACTTCGCGCGTGCACAAACCGCCGCCGTAAGTCAGGCGGCGATCCACCAATAGAATGTTCAGACCGGCACGGGCGAGATAGGTCCCCAGGATCAGGCCATGGTGTCCTGCACCGATAATGATGCCGTCATAGGTCTTAGCGAGTGCCTGGGACAAAGGTCGAATTCCTCGAACTATATTTCCTGCGGTCTGGGGCAGGGCCGGGCGGGCTAGACTGCAAGGCGGCTGGTGCTGCGGTCAACGGGCTCCGAAGGCGCGAGAAGGGCCACATGGCCAGTTGGCGCCGGGTTCTCCCACTTTGTGGCGGGTGGACCAATACCCGCAAACTTCGGTACATTGGGCTATCCAAAGCACGGGCCGAAAGGGCCTCGGGGAGGAACACCATGCGTAAAACTCTTTTGGCCGCGAGCGCCGCTCTGCTGCTCGCAACGGGCCCAGCGGCGGCCCAGCAGAAAACAATCAAGATCGGCTTCATCAGCACGTTCAGCGGACCGGTCGCCGTGATCGGCAACGACATGCGGAACTCTTTCGAGC
>DASSYU010000280.1:0-5461 GCA_035703125.1 Pseudolabrys sp.
GCAATTTGGCCGTCGTTGCGGCGTCCATTTTCGAATGCGGATCCGACATTGTGTTTTGGAAATCCGGCCGGGCGGTGGGCTAGCGTGCACGCTATAGCGGTGCCGGCCGCGTGGCGAGGTAACCCTGCGATGCAAATTCGGCTGCCGCCCGCTGCCCCGACCGCTGAGAACCGCGGCGAATGGGTCGCCGTGTTGCACCGCCATGCCTGCTGTGTTAGCTAGCCCACGATTTCGGGGGGGTTCCGCGGGCTTCCGCGACGTCTCCAGGGATCGGAATTATTGCGCCGCCTTCCGCGACGGCGTCCGGCCTGTGGATGAAGTAGAGGCAACGAGCGTTCCCGTGGCAGGTAAAGATCAGACCATCTCCGGCATGGCCGGCCGCTATGCCACTGCGTTGTTCGAGCTTGCGTTCGAGAACAAGGCGGTCGATGCGGTAAAGAAAGATCTCGATCAGTTCGACGCGCTCATTGTCGACAGTGCCGATCTCAGCCGCCTGGTGCGCAGTCCGGTCTTCGACGCCGACGAGCAGCTCAAGGCCCTGTCCGCGGTCCTCGCCAAAGCCGATATCGGCGGCCTCGCTGCAAATTTCCTGAGGGTGATCACCACGAACCGCCGGCTGTTCGCCGTGCGAGATATGATCCGCGGCTATCGCGCGCTCGTCGCGCGCCACAAGGGTGAGGTGACCGCTCACGTGACCGTCGCCGAGAAACTCAGCGACGCGCATCTCGACGCTCTCAAGAGTACGCTCAAATCGGTGACGAGCGGCAAGGACATCGACCTCGACGTCAAGATCGACCCCGCCATCATCGGCGGGCTGATGGTGAAAGTCGGAAGCCGCATGGTCGACAGCTCGCTCCGCACCAAACTCAATTCGATCAAGTTAGCGATGAAAGAGGCCCGCTGATGGATATCCGCGCCGCAGAAATTTCCGCGATCCTGAAAGAGCAGATCAAGAACTTCAGCCAGGAAGCCGAAGTCTCCGAGGTCGGACAGGTGCTCTCCGTCGGCGACGGCATCGCCCGCGTCTACGGTCTCGACAATGTCCAGGCCGGCGAGCTGGTCGAGTTCGAGAATGGCGTGCGTGGCATGACGCTCAACCTCGAAGTCGACAATGTCGGCATCGTGATTTTCGGTAATGACCGTGAAATCAAGGAAGGCCAGACCGTCAAGCGGACCGGCACCATTGTCGACGTGCCTGTCGGCAAGGGCTTGCTCGGCCGCGTCGTAGACGCGCTTGGCAACCCGATCGACGGCAAGGGCCCGATCAAGTCCGACAAACGCGCCCGCGTCGATGTGAAGGCGCCCGGCATCATTCCGCGCAAGTCAGTGCATGAGCCGATGGCGACCGGTCTTAAGGCGATCGACTCGTTAATTCCTATCGGTCGCGGCCAGCGTGAGCTGATCATCGGCGACCGTCAGACCGGCAAGACCGCGATTGCGCTCGACACGATCCTTAATCAGAAACCGCTCAATGCGCAGCCGGACGAGAAAATCAAGCTCTATTGCGTCTATGTTGCGGTTGGCCAGAAGCGCTCGACCGTCGCGCAATTCGTGAAGGTGCTCGAGGAGCAGGGCGCGCTCGACTATTCGATCATTGTCGCGGCGACCGCTTCCGATCCGGCACCGATGCAATATTTGGCACCATTCTCCGGTTGCACCATGGGCGAATATTTCCGTGACAACGGAATGCATGCCGTCATCATTTACGATGACCTTTCCAAGCAGGCCGTCGCATACCGTCAGATGTCGCTGCTGCTGCGACGTCCACCGGGCCGCGAAGCCTATCCGGGAGACGTGTTCTACCTGCATTCGCGCCTGCTCGAGCGGGCCGCGAAGATGAATGACGATAACAAGGCCGGTTCTCTCACCGCTCTCCCTGTGATCGAGACGCAGGCCAACGATGTGTCCGCCTACATTCCGACCAACGTCATCTCCATTACCGACGGGCAGATCTTCCTGGAAACCGACCTGTTCTATCAGGGCATTCGCCCGGCGGTTAACGTCGGCCTGTCGGTGTCGCGCGTGGGCTCTGCCGCGCAGACCAAGGCGATGAAGAAAGTCGCCGGTCGCATCAAGGGCGAGCTCGCGCAGTACCGCGAAATGGCCGCCTTTGCGCAGTTCGGGTCCGATCTCGACGCGACGACGCAGCGATTGCTCAATCGCGGCGCGCGCCTGACGGAACTACTCAAGCAGCCGCAATTTTCACCGCTGAAGATGGAAGAGCAGGTCTGCGTGATCTATGCCGGCGTCAACGGCTATCTTGATCCGATGGACGTCAGCCGTGTGCGCGCCTTCGAAAGCGGGCTGCTGACGCTGATGCGCACGAAGCACATCGATCTGCTCGCCAGTATCGGCAAGAGCGGTGACCTGTCGGATGCCGATGCGACCAAGCTCAAGGCTGTGGTCGACGGCTACGCCAGGACGTTCGCCTGATGATGGCATAGGGAGCGACCCGGGAACCGTTCGACATGGCCAGCCTCAAGGACATGCGCGTTCGCATCGCCGCTACCAAGGCGACGCAGAAGATCACCAAGGCCATGCAGATGGTTGCGGCCTCCAAGCTGCGCCGTGCGCAGGCGGCAGCCGAGGCCGCGCGTCCTTATGCCGAGCGAATGGGGAAAGTGCTGGGCTCGATCGCCTCGGCGGTGGCAGGCAGCGATTCGGCGCCAAAATTGCTGGCCGGCACCGGCGCCGACAGGGTGCAGCTGCTGGTGGTATGCACCGCGGAACGGGGACTGTGCGGTCCGTTCAACTCCTCGATCGTGCGGCTGGCGCGCGAAAAGGTGAATGCGCTGACCAACGAGGGCAAAGAGGTCAAGATTCTTTGCGTCGGGCGAAAAGGCCAGGACCAGCTGCGCCGCCTCTACGGAAAACTGATCATCGAGACGATCGAGCTGCGCGGCGTGCGCACAATCGGCTTTGAACAGGCCGAGATGATCGCCAAAAAGATCGTCGCGCTGTTCGATCAGGGCGCATTCGACGTCTGCACGCTTTTCTTCTCCCGGTTCAAGTCGGTCATGGCGCAGATCCCGACCGCGCAGCAGATCATTCCGCCGGTATTCGAAAATGGCGCTGAAAACGGCACAAGCGCCGCTTATGAATACGAGCCGGAAGAAGACGAGATCCTGGCCGAGCTTCTGCCGCGAAACCTGTCCGTACAGGTGTTCCGCGCACTACTTGAGAACGCCGCCTCGGAACAGGGCGCGCGCATGAGTGCGATGGACAATGCGACGCGCAACGCAGGCGAGATGATCCGCAAGCAAACGCTCACTTACAACCGCACGCGCCAGGCGATGATCACCAAGGAACTTATCGAGATCATCTCCGGCGCCGAGGCGCTCTAATTCCGCAACGAGGGAACGACATGGCTACACCCAACGCAGTCGGAAAAATCACTCAGGTCATCGGCGCCGTCGTCGACGTGCAGTTCGAGGATCACCTGCCGGCGATCCTGAACGCGCTCGAGACCACGAATGGCGGCAACCGCCTGGTGCTGGAGGTCGCTCAGCATCTCGGCGAATCGACGGTGCGTACCGTCGCTATGGATTCCTCGGAAGGTCTGGTTCGCGGGCAAGAGGTGACCGATACCGGTGCGCCGATTTCAGTGCCGGTCGGACCAGGGTTACTCGGGCGCATCATCAACGTGATCGGCGAACCGGTCGATGAAGCCGGACCGGTCAAAGGCGAGACCAAGCGCGCCATTCACCAGGACGCGCCAAGTTACACCGATCAATCCACGGAAGCGCAGATTCTCGTCACCGGCATCAAGGTCGTGGATCTGCTCGCCCCCTACGCCAAGGGCGGCAAGATCGGCCTGTTCGGCGGCGCCGGCGTCGGCAAGACCGTGCTCATCATGGAACTCATCAACAACGTCGCCAAGGCACACGGCGGCTACTCGGTGTTCGCTGGCGTCGGCGAGCGCACGCGCGAGGGCAACGACCTCTATCACGAGATGATCGAGTCCGGCGTGAACAAGGATCCGCACAAGGGTTCGGTCGAGGGATCGAAATGTGCGCTGGTGTATGGCCAGATGAACGAACCGCCGGGGGCGCGCGCCCGTGTCGGTCTGTCGGGCCTCACGGTTGCCGAGTATTTCCGCGACCAGGGCCAGGACGTGCTGTTCTTCGTCGACAATATCTTCCGCTTCACCCAGGCCGGCTCGGAAGTGTCGGCACTGCTTGGACGCATTCCGTCGGCGGTGGGCTATCAGCCGACGCTTGCCACCGACATGGGTGCGCTGCAGGAGCGCATCACCACCACCACCAAGGGCTCGATCACGTCAGTGCAGGCGATTTACGTGCCAGCCGACGACCTCACCGACCCGGCGCCGGCAACCTCATTCGCCCATCTTGATGCGACCACCGTTCTATCGCGTGACATCGCTGCGAAGGGCATCTATCCGGCCGTCGACCCGCTCGATTCCACATCGCGGATGCTCTCACCCCTGGTCGTGGGCGAGGAGCACTACGCTGTTGCGCGCCAGGTGCAGCAGATCCTGCAGCGCTACAAGGCGTTGCAGGACATCATCGCTATCCTCGGCATGGATGAATTGTCGGAAGACGACAAATTGACGGTCGCCCGTGCGCGGAAGATCGAGCGCTTCCTGTCGCAGCCATTCCACGTCGCCGAAGTGTTCACCGGTTCGCCCGGCAAGCTCGTCGATCTTCAGGACACCATCAAAGGCTTCAAGGGTCTCTGCGACGGCAAGTATGATCATTTGCCCGAGGCTGCCTTCTACATGGTCGGCACGATCGAAGAGGCGGTCGAGAAGGGCAAGAAGCTCGCGGCGGAAGCGGCCTGACCGGGGAAATAGCCTATGGCCAATTTCCATTTTGAGCTTGTTTCTCCGGAAAAACTGCTGTTTTCCGGCGATGTTCAGCAGGTCGACGTGCCTGGGGTCGAAGGCGATTTCGGCGTGCTGGCCGACCATGCACCGATGGTGACGACGTTGCGTCCCGGCATACTGACCGTGCACAGCGCGGGCGGAGCACAAAAAATCGTCGTGCTGGGAGGATTCGCCGAAGTCTCGTCGGCAGGATTGACTGTTTTGGCCGATCTCGCCGAGGCCGCGGAAAGTATTGATCGTTCCGTCATCGCGACGCGCATCGGCGAACTGGAAAGCCGTATTGCGAAGACCGAGCCCGGCTCCGAGCTCGACCGGCTGATCACACGGCTCGATCACTACAAGGATGTCGACCGGCACCTCGCCGGCACGGCCATGCACTAGGTCTGGTGCGCGAAGCGCTGGAACTCTTTCACGACACGCTCATACGTCCGGCGCTTGAACGGGATCACGAGGTCCGGCAGCTCGCGCATCTCTACCCATCGCCATTCGACGAACTCCGGTTTGTGACCGCCACCGGGATCGGTGATGTTGATCTCGCTGTCCTTGCCGGTAAAGCGCAACGCGTACCATTTCTGTTTCTGACCGCGATATTTTCCACCCCACGCCTTTTTTGCA
>DASSYU010000352.1:0-3244 GCA_035703125.1 Pseudolabrys sp.
TTCTACGAGCGCGCCGAAATCCGCGATGCTCTCGCCTATCTGCGCGTGATCGCGCAGCCGGCCGATGATCTCGCCTTCGAGCGCATCGTCAACGTGCCCAAGCGCGGTCTCGGCGATGCGACCGTGCAGATGCTGCACGACCATGCGCGCAAGAAACGCATTCCGCTGAGCGAAGCGGCCAGCGCGCTCTCCGCCACCGACGAGATGAAACCGAAGCCGCGGCAGGCCTTGCGTGACCTGATGGCGAGCTTCGAGCGCTGGCGCGCGAAGAAGGACGTTGTGCCGCACACCGAACTCGCCGAGATCGTGCTCGACGAGAGCGGCTACACCGACATGTGGCAGAAGGACCGTTCCGCCGACGCGGCCGGCCGCCTGGAAAACCTGAAAGAGCTGGTGCGCTCGATGGAGGAGTTCGAGAACCTGCAGGGTTTCCTCGAGCACATCTCGCTGGTGATGGATCGCGAGCAGGGCGAATCCGACCAGAAGGTCAACATCATGACGCTGCATTCCGCCAAGGGACTGGAATTCGATTGCGTCTTCTTGCCCGGCTGGGAGGAAGGCCTGTTCCCGCATCAGCGTTCATTGGACGAGAGCGGCCGCGCCGGGCTGGAGGAAGAGCGACGGCTCGCGCATGTCGGCCTGACGCGCGCGCGCAAGCTGGCGAAAATCTATTTCGCCACCAACCGCCGCATCCACGGCCTGTGGACCTCGACCGTGCCGTCGCGCTTTCTCGACGAGCTGCCGGAGGACCATGTGGAGGTGAAGGAGGCCGCGGGCGGCACCGGCGGCTTCGGCATGTCGGGCTATGGCGCCTCGCGCTTCGACGAGATGAGCGCCTTCGGCTCGGGCTACACCACGCCGGGCTGGCAGCGCGCACAGGCGCGCAAGGGCAAGGGCGGCTTTTACGACAACGGCCAGCCGCGTTACGTGCCGGATGGCGTGTATGACGATGCTGATGCGGAGAACATCCCTCCCCTTAAGGGAAAGACGGGACGCGGAGCGCGCCGGGAGGCCCAACGCAAAGCTCCTCTCACCATCGAAGGCGAGTTGATCGCCAAATCCACCGGTACCGTCTCATCCTTCACCGTCGGCGAACGCGTGTTTCACCTGAAATTCGGCAACGGCAACGTCGTGGCCGTGGACGGCAACAAGCTCACCATTCGCTTCGACAAGGCGGGCGAAAAGCGCGTGGTGGATAGTTTTGTGGAGCGGGCGTGACTGTTACTGGCCTCCGCCGCGGATGTACGGACAAAGCCCCCGGTGCTAGACTTGCTTTGCTGACGGTCGGCATATTTCCGACCACAGGAGGCGGCGAATGAAAGCATTTCGCGTCGTAACTTTGTCTCTGGCGGCTGCGCTCGCGGCTCTGGCAATCCAGGTCGCGCAGGCCCAGGACAACAAAAACGTCCGCGAAGACGATTACGTCCGCAAGGTGCCGCTCGAGGACTTCAAGGTCCCAATCGTTCCGATCATTCCGCCGGGCTCATCGCTCGACCTGCGTCCTGGGCGGACTCCGGACTCCTCCGACCGTATTTACAATTCGACGCCGTTCTCCAGAGACCCGACGACGCCGTCGATCGGCCTCTCGATCAAGTCGCCGTTCGACGACCGCAAGTAGCCTGAAATCCATTTTCCGCTCGTCCCCGCGAAAGCGGGGACCCAGTGCAATCATCGCAAAGATCTGAGTTGTGACTGGATCCCCGCTTTCGCGGGGATGAGCGGAGATAGTGGCGCGTTATGCGCGCTTTCGGTCTGATAGAGTGTGCGCAGCTGCTGCGTCAACCAGACCCGTCAGCACCGCAGGATCATCGACACTGCGCACGATCATCGGCTCATCGCGGCCGCGAATGACGACTTCCGAGCGCGGCAGTGCGTCGGCCGCAATGCCCGCGGTCGCGAAGACCTCTTCCGAAACGACGGCCCTGCAGTTCATTGTTTTCGTCAGGTCCTGCAGGCGCGCCGCGACGTTCACCGGGTCGCCGAGCGCCGTGAACACGGTGTGCTCCTTGAAGCCGATATCGCCGACGATCACGTCGCCGCCGTGAATGCCGATGCCGTACTGGATCGGCTCGCGCAGGTCGGCCTTCATCTGCCGGTTCATGCTCTCGACATTGGCCGCGACCCTGGCGGCCGCCCGCAGTGCCTGACGGCACGCCGTCTCGGCGCTTGTCTCGATGCCGAACAGTGCCAGCGTGCCGTCGCCGACGAACTGGTTGGGCTGGCCGCCCGCGTCGATCGCGGCCTGCGAGACTGCGGCAAGGAAACGGTTGATCAGGAACACGACGTCGAAGGGCAGCCGCGCTTCCGCGAGCTTGGTTGAGCCGCGCATGTCGACAAACATGCTCACCACATAACGTTCCTTGCCGATGTTCATGCGGCGGCCCTTGCGCAGCAAATCCGCATTCATCGACGATGGCAGGATCGGGATCACGCCGATGTCCGACTGCGGCCGCAGCTGGCACGCGAGGCGGATCGACGGGTTCGCCGCTACCCCCACGCGATCGAGCACATGGGCCTCACGTCCGGACGGCGACGGCAGAACGCTGACGTCGCCGAGGACGCGAATGCGGCAGGTCGAGCAGCGCGCGCGGCCGCCGCAGACGCTGGCATGCGGGATGCCGTAACGCAGGCAGGCTTCGAGAACGCTCACGCCCTTCGGCACGCGCACCTGCCGGTCGGGAAACGAGATCGCAATCAGGCCGACCCGGCGCTCGCGCAAGGAGCGCACGCCGCGCGCCAGAAAAACGAAACCGATCGCCGCGGCATAGCCGAGCGGGAAATAGACAAGGACAATGCTCTTGATCACCCGCGCCTGCGGCGCGGTCACGCTCTGCAGGTTTTCCTTGCGCCATTCGGCGTCGTCTGCGAGTTGGGCGACCTCGCGCCCGGCGTGGTGCGCGCCGATCATGGCAAGCGTCGGCAACAGGATGGCAATGGCAAGAAGATATGGCGCCGCCCAGTCGAAGAACGACTTCATCCGCAGCCAGAAATAGAGACCGATGCAGGCGTGCGTCCAGGCGACCGTGAGCGAGATGAATTGGATGGCGATGTTGTACGGCGCGCTGACCCAATAGGCGAATAACGGTGTTGCATAGTTGAACGGCGGCGTATCGAACAACGCGGCCGTCAGCCGTTGTGCGCCGAAATGGTCGGCGAGCCAGAGCGGAATGCTCAGGCCGAGCAGAAGTTGGGCCAGCTCGGCGCCGGTATAGCGAAAATGCCGGCGCTGATAGAGCGCCCACAG
>DASSYU010000549.1:0-3684 GCA_035703125.1 Pseudolabrys sp.
TTAAACGTTCCATCGTAATTGATGGGCACAAAACCAGCGTCAGCCTTGAAGATCCCTTCTGGGCTGACCTGAAGGAAATTGCGCATACCCAGCAAGTGACGCTGTCGGAATTGGTCACGAAGATCGACGGCACGCGCGAACAGAGCAATCTGTCCTCGGCGATCCGTTTGTTTGTTCTTCGGCGCTTCCGCAATGAAGACAAGTGAATGGAGGTAGCGGGAGAGCATCTTTCCGCGGTGGGCGCTGAAAGAACACCAGCACGCTGGCCTTAGCCATCCGCGACGGTGCATTTGACCCTCTCCGTCTGGGGGTCAATTCTTTTTATGGACATCAACAGGCTGAAGTATTTCGTTACCGTGTGACCCGATTGTCACGCAGAGTTGGAATTCGTCAATGTTCCACGACGCGCCTCTAGTTCGCGTTGACATCCTTCGTAATATTTACTGGGGACGGGCGAGGGTAGATTTCTGCGACGCCAAGACACGGAGGTTTGGATGACGCCACCGGGTCAGCGAGGCCGCGACGATCGCTAGCGCCAAACGTTCGGGCCTGGCGTAGCGGTAATTTCAGGACGGCACGCCGGGAACGGCTCTCGGGGTCGCATCAGTCAGGCAAGACCCCAACTCAGCCGTTCCCGGACGCGCTTTCGCCCGTTCAAATGAGAACGGGACTGTGCCAGAGCGACCATGTTGGCTTCGGGATTTGTTCTCGCCCGAGGCGCAGCACGATATACGAGATAGTGATTAGACACGCGCACCACGCCCGATACGCTGACGAGCCTGTCGGGTGCCGGAGTGCAGCGTCATTATGCAGTCACGCAGATTCGACGCGACGAAGCCGCCCCTCGGCCTGCGAAGGTGTCCGAACTGCGGACTGCCGATGTTTCTGTCCAGCATCGAGGAGATCGAGGGCGCGCGCGAGGATCTGCGCACGTTCGAGTGCCAGCAGTGCGCCTATGCCGAGACAGTGGTCGTGGAGTTAGTCTGATACCCTGCGCACGGCCGCATAAGCGCTAATAATCACTTTGATTGGGATGTCTGCACTCAATGCTTCTGCGTGCTGTCGACCGCCCAGGGCATCAGGATGATCTCGGCAAGCACGACGATCCCGTACAGCACCATGCCTAGCGCGCTCAGCACGATGAGTGCGGCCCAGACCAGCGGCGTGTTCAGCTGAGAATTGGCGGTCAACAGAAGATTTCCGAGCCCCTCGTTCGATCCGATGAATTCGCCGATCACCGCGCCGATGACCGCCAAGGTCACGGCAATCTTGGCGCCTGAAAAAATCGACGGCAGCGCCGACGGCAGTTGAATCTTGAAGAAGGTCTGCAGCCGCGAACACCGCAACGAGCGGGCAAGCTCGAGCAGCTCGGGCGACGTTGAGCGCAATCCGGTCGCGGTGTCGACCACGACCGGGAAAAAGGCGATGACAAAAGCCATCGCCAGCTTCGACTGGAGGCCGGTGCCGAACCAGACAAGCAGAATCGGAGCGATGGCGACCTTCGGAATCGACTGGCTCGCCACCAGCAGCGGGTAGAACATCTGATTGGCGATGCGGGAATAGGTCATGGTGACCGCAATCGGGATGCCGATGGCCATTGCAAGCGCAAAGCCGTAGATGCACTCCAGCGCCGTGACCCAGCCTTCCTCGAGCAGCGCCTTCGATTCCTGCGCCATCGCCTGAAGAACCTGCATGGGCGTCGGCAGCACCACGATCGGGACGTGGAAGAGAACGACGTAGTAATGCCAGACCAGAACAATGATCAGGGTGCCGGCGAGCGGATACAGAAAGTGCGCTGCGTGCTTGCTCATTGATGCACGATCCCGAGGGCGACGCCGGCTTGCCGTTCTAGCTCGGTGAATTCCGGAAGGAATCGCGTCTTTGACGAACGGGGATAGGGGATGTCGATTGCGAGCTCTTTGACGATTACCGCCGGCCGCTTTGAAAAGACGACCACCTGGTCCGACAGGTAGATCGCCTCGGAGATGCTGTGTGTGACGAACAGGACGGTCGCGCCGGTGACCCGCCGGAGGTCGAGCAGAAGGTCGTTCATCTCGAGCCGCGTGAGCTCGTCGAGCGCGCCGAACGGCTCGTCCATCAAAAGAATCGACGGCTCGTGGATGATCGCCCGGCAGAGCGCAGCGCGTTGCTGCATTCCGCCGGAGAGCTGGCGAGGATAGGCGTTCTCGAAGCCCTCGAGGCCGACCAGCTTCAAAATTTCACGGGCGCGCGCTTTCGCCCCCGCGTCGTTCTTGCCGGTCACTTCCATCGGGAACAGCACGTTTCCGAGCACGCTGCGCCACGGCATCAAAGTCGGCGCCTGAAATACGACCCCGACTCCCGGGAAGGGCGCGTCAATCGCCTTACCGTCGAGCTCGAGCAGGCCGCCGGTTGCCGGAATGAGACCGCCCATCATCTTGAGCACGGTCGTTTTCCCGCAACCTGACGGGCCCAGCAGGGAAATCAGGTCGCCCTTGCGGAACTGAAACGAAACGTCCTTCACCGCCGGGACCGGCTGCCCGGCGGTGCTGAAGGTCTTGGTCACGTTGACGATGCGGCCGAAGGGTGCCGGTCCGCCGGCACCCTTCGTATCCTTTGTTACGCTTACGCTCACGCTCGCATCAGCCTCTTACTTCTTACTTGCAATTGTTCAGCCTACGGCATGATCGGCTTGGCCGGGAGGAAGCCGGTCAGGTAGACATCCTGCGGCTTCGGCGCCTTTTCCTTCGGGAAGCCGCCGTTTTCGGCCATCCAGTCGACCGAGGCCTTCATCCGTGCGGCGGTGAAGCTCCCGAGGCCGTTTTTCTTGACGTCCGGTGTCACCGCTAGCTCCTCGACGATCTTGAGCTCCTCGACGGTGATGTCGTTCTTCAGCGCCTTGGCGTATTTCTGGATGATCTCCGCGGCTTCTTCCTTGTGCTGGAAGGAATACTGATAGCCGCGCAAGGTCGCCCGCACGAAGCCCTTCACGACCTCCGAATTTTCCTTGATGAACTTCTCGGTCGCGCCGATGCCGTTGGAGTAAAGGTCGAGGCCATGATCGGCAAACAGGAAGGTGACGACCTTGGCATCTTTTACCGCGCGCTCCATCGCCGGCTTGGTGATGATAAAGAAGTCGATCGCCTCGATCTTGCGCGTTGCCAGCATGGCGATGCGCGCCGACGGCTCGATGCTTTCCATCGTCAGCTTGTTCGGGTCGAGGCCTTCCTTGCGCATCATCGCGCGGGCGATGTTGGTGATGTAGCTGCCGCTGTTGGAGCCAACCTTCAGCCCCTCGAAGTCCTTCAGCTTGGTGACGTTGGCTCCCGGGTTAAGCGAGAAGAAGCAGAACGGGGCCTTCTGGTAGATGACCGACACGACCTTGACCGTCGCGCCTTCCGCGCGCGCAACGACGAGGCTCGCCACGTCGACAAAGCCGATCTGCGCGATGCCAGACTCGACGTTCTGAATTCCCTGCGCCGTGCCCTTGGCCGGAACGATGTTAACGTTCAGGCCTTCTTCCTTGTAGAAACCCTTGTCGATCGCGACATAGAACGGCGCGTGCCGTCCCAGCGTGATGAAATCAAGGGAGAACGTAATATCGGTCAGTTTCTTCTCCTGGGCCTGCGCCTGCCCAGATTCACCTGTCGCCCCACCAAGCATCAGCCAGGCAGAGCAAAGGAACGCCGCAATCACTTTCTTCAT
>DASSYU010000570.1:0-2714 GCA_035703125.1 Pseudolabrys sp.
CGTGACTCGACGCTGGCTCCTGCAATCGCGCTCGTCTTATGCGGAGGAGGTCAAGGCCGTAGCGGCCGAACTCGACTTTTCAGGCATCTGGTTTCTCAACGGCTGCTACCAGTGGGGCTGTACCGCGCTCTCCCGCGAACAAGACGGGCTATGCTGGATCGCTCGCACACTTGATTGGCCGTTTCCGGGACTCGGTCGTCATGTGGAAATTGCGCATATGCAAGGTCCCGCCGGCGAGTTCTACAACGTGACCTGGCCCGGCTATGTCGGGGTCCTGACAGCGTCAGCGCCAGGACGCTTTGCTGCCTGCATCAACCAGGCCCCGATGTTGCGGCGAACCTCGCGCCCTTGGCTGCGCCCCTATGACATGGTCTTGAACGCGTTCCACACGTGGGGCATCCACCACGTTCCGCCCGACCATCTGCTGCGCGACGTATTCGAGACGTCTACGACATTTGAGGAGGCGAAGCATCGGCTGGAGACGACACCGATCGCGCGTCCGGCCATCTACACATTGGCCGGCTGTCATCCCGGCGAGCGGTGCGTGATCGAGCGGACGCAAGACGATTTTTCCAGCCGCAGTCACGAAACCAGTGCCGCAAACGACTGGTTTCTGAGCAGGCCACGCTGGGAAGCCCGGGTGGCTGCCGAGGCCCTTTTCACGCGGGGCTCAGACGAAGCAGCCGAGAACAGCCGCACGCGACGTGACCATCTTGCGGTCTGGCCCGGAGTCTTCGGGACAGAATTTGATTGGGTAACTCCGCCGGTGCTCAATTCGCAGACCCGGATAGCGGTGGAAATGTGTCCCGCACGCGGCGTGCTTCGGGTCATGGGTTACGAACAGCCTGAGGCTTCGGAACTGCCGACGCCGGTGACATTGAGCGAGGCGCCCCTCCACTCCTGAAGGCTGATACGCTGTTATTTCCTGGTTATTTCTTGGCGCCGGTGTCTGCTTTCGCTCTCAGTTGTGCCACCTCATTGTCGAGCTTCGCGACAGTGGATTTAAGCGCAGCGATTTCCGTCCGGCTGGCCGCAAGGTCGCGGGTGAGGGCGTTGATCTTCTCCCTTGTGTCGCGCTCAAGTTTTGCCAGCGCCTGGTGGAGAAACTCGATATTGGCTTGCAGGCATCCGGTGCGGCGATCCATCTGCGCTTCCGCCGTGCATTTTTCGACGCCGCGAATGTCCTGGCCGGCCGCAGGTGAAAGAAGTGCGCCGATCATCAGTGCGACCGTGACCCAAAGCCGCGAGGCGTGTTTTCTTACATATGGCATAGCCGAATTCATGGGCGCACTCGCAGGCGATGGGTTAGTTCGGATGAACCATACCCGCACGGCTTGGAACCGCAGCAAGATAAAGTTAGGGCAACGCGCGCTGATCTGCTAGGTTTCGCCATATGGAAATGGCCTGGGGAGAGTGATGGGGTCCAAGCATACTTGCCGCGTGCTTTTGATTTATCCGCGATTCGTTTCGGAAACGTTCTGGAATTTCGCGGAAGCGTGCGAACTCTTGGGCGCCCGTTATCCGGCCGCGCCACTCGGTCTCATTACCGTCGCCGCGATGCTGCCCCCGCACTGGGAGGTGCGGTTCGTTGACCGCAATACCGAGGATCTGACGGAAGCCGATCTCGATTGGGCGGACATGGTCATGACCGGCGGCATGCTTCCACAGCAGGCCGATAGCCTTGCGGTGATCGAGATCTGTCGCAAGCGTAACCTGCCGGTCGTCGTTGGCGGTCCCGACCCGACGTCAAGCCCGCACATCTACGAACGGGCCGATTTCCGGGTGCTGGGAGAGGCTGAAAGCATTCTCAGCGAGTTCATTGCTGCCTGGAATGCTGGAACGCGAAGCGGCACATTCGTAGCCCCCAAGTTCCAGGCCGATGTGACCAGCAGTCCGATACCACGGTTCGATCTGATCAAGTTCGAACGTTATCTTTACGTCGGCGTGCAGTATTCGCGCGGTTGTCCATTCATGTGTGAGTTCTGCGACATCATCGAATTATACGGACGTGTGCCGCGCACCAAGACCACGCCCCAAATACTTGCCGAACTGGACCGGCTTTATGCGCTGGGCCACCGAGGGCATGTCGACTTCGTCGACGACAACTTGATCGGCAACAAGAAGGCGTTGAAGCAGTTCCTGCCCAGCCTGAAAGCATGGCAGGAGGAGCATGATTACCCGTTCGAGTTCTCCACCGAGGCGTCGGTGAATCTGTCGGACGATGACGAACTTCTGCGCATGATGCGGGAGGCAGGTTTCTTTGCGGTGTTCGTTGGCATCGAAAGTCCTGACCCTGAAACTTTGGTGCTGATGAAGAAAAAGCAGAATACGCGGCGAAATCTGGTTGACAGCATTCACAAAATTTATCGAGCGGGCATGTTCGTCACAGGAGGCTTCATTATCGGCTTCGATAATGAGAAGACCAACGTGGGCGATTCACTTGCGGAGTTCATCCAGCTTTCGGCCATTCCGGTTGCAATGGTGGGACTCCTTTATGCGCTTCCGAATACCCAGTTGACTCGTCGCCTTATCAAGGAGGGCCGATTGCATGCAAACCATGACGTTGGGCCTGTTCATGGGGGCGATCAATGCACGGACGGAATCAACTTCGACACCAAGCGGCCCCTGCGGGATGTGCTGAGAGATTACAAACGCGTGTTGCAGATAATCTATGAGCCGGCGGCCTATGCCGCGCGTCTGCAAAAGCTCGCCTC
>DASSYU010000017.1:0-3877 GCA_035703125.1 Pseudolabrys sp.
CGCGAGGACGCGCTGCTGGCGGTCTTCGACAGCAATCGCGCCCGGATCTGCGAGGCAGCGACCAGGGTCTACGGCCGCGGGCGTCTCGGCATCTCCTACGATCTCACTCCAGCCAATTTCTAGGATGACCTTTCCTTACGAGCGCCACTTCGACGCGCGTCTGCCGCTCGTTGCCACGGCGGTGCGGATCACGTCGCTGTACGACGCGCAGGTTTTCATGCGCCGGTGGGTCATCCGCGACAAGGACCGCAATCTGAAGGCTCTGTTACGCCGGCTGGAACGAGCGAACAGTGCCGCGCGGATCGCGGCGGCGATGGAGGAATTCAAGCGGGCTTTGGCGGCGCACGCTCTGTTGCCGAAGCATGCCCGGTCGTCCTGGGTGCGGCAGGAGACGCCTGCAGACCACGGCCCTGCAGAACACAACAAGGAAAGGCCATGAACGGCTACGCCCTGTCGGACCTTTCATCGCCACGCCGAAAGGACCGCCATCGCCAGTCCGACCAGCCCGCTGACAGCGAAGACTACCCCGTAAATCTGGCTGAAGGATTCGATTTTTGAAAAGGGAAATCTGGCGACCTTTTTTCCGGCGTTCTCGATCAGCCGGATGCTTGGCTCTTTGATTTCATCCGCCATCCGCGCCTCGAGTTTTTTCAGGGCCTCCTCGGACACTTTCACAAGCCGCGCATTTCTTTGATCGAGACGCCAAAACAGCAGGCTCGCCAGCGCCAGGACAACTCCTAAAAAGCACCGGAAATAATTGTACTGCGCGCCACTCTCGCCAATCATTGCCGAATAAGCGGCGACAGACCCACCGATCAGCAACAGGAAAAAATTGAAGACGGTCTGACGCTGCTGCGCGTGGTAGGCGAAGTGATCCCAGGCGTAATAAAGCGCCAGCGTCTTGGTATCGATGTCCAGATTTTCTCTCATGCAGTCTATCCGCTCAGGACATTTGCAGAGTCCCCACCATCGCCCACCCTACGCTCCTTTCGCGCCACACATCAGAGGGCGTCGATATATTGCTCCATGCGCCGCCGCTGCGCCGCATCGGGAAGCGGCGGCCGTGCTGCGGCAATATTGTCGTCGACGTAACGCGCCTGCGCCATGCCGGGCACGGCAATCGGCCGCGACGGATGCGACATGATGTATTTCAGGAAAACCTGCGCCCAGCTGGTGGCATTGATCTCGCGCGCCCAGTCGGGCAGCGGGCGGCCGCGCGTGGCCTCGAACAACCGCCCGCGCCCGAACGGAAGGTTGATCATCACCGCAACGCCCCGCTCCTGGGCCAGCGGCAGGATCCGTTCGGCGGCGTTGCGATTGTCCAGCGCATAGTCGACCTGGATGACATCCAGGGCCTGGCGACGCATCATCGCCTCGAAGGCAGCATACTGCCGGTCAGTGGATGTGGTCGCGCCGAGCGCGCAGATGCGGCCCGCGGCCTTCAGGTCGCGCAGGGTGGCCAGCTGATTGTCGACGTCGCGCAGGTTATGGACCGCGATCAGGTCGATCTGCTTGGTGCGCAACCTGGCGAAACTCTGCTCGATCTCCGCCAGGCCCTCTTCGCGGTTGTTGACGCCCACCTTGGTCGCAAGAAACAGACGATCGCGAATACCGAGCTCCTGCACCAGCTGCCCGATCACCTGCTCCGCCTTTCCATAGGAGGGCGCGGTGTCGATCACCTTGCCGCCGAGCTCCACGAAGCGCGCGATTGCCGCCTTCAGCGCAGCGAGCTCCGCCTCGCCGTCCGGATCGGCATAACGCCGGGCGGTGCCGATCCCGATAACCGGCAGCTCGCGGTCGGCACCGGGGATTTTTGCGGTGATCAATGCATTGCTTGCCGCCATCTGGGCGCGTGTGCCGCGAGAGAGAGCGGCAACGACAGCGAAAGTTGCCGCTGAACACAGGAAGGTTCGACGTTTCATGGCCGATCTCTTTCGTCCAGGTCGCAGGCAAGCCGCGCCTAACCTATCCTGCATTCCGGCGCCATGTCAGGGAACGATCCGCTCCGCGCGGAACTGCCGCATGAGCCGCACGAACATCTCTTCACTGTCGACCACGTCGTGGAAGCCGAAGCGGCGCGATTTGGTGACGTCCGACATCACGTCCCAGTCGCAGCCGAAGACGTAATCGGCAAAGGGCCAGGCCACCAGGTCATCGTAGGCGTAGGGCTTCAGCCCATGCTTCTCCGTCATGGCGCGCCAGAGCGGCGCCTTGTCCGCCATGTCCGTCGTCAGGCTTGTGGTGCGGACGTCGCCCGCCGGCATATCGAAAGCGGCGGCGAGCTTCGGCCACAGATTTTTCCAGCGAAAATAATCGCCGTTGGTGATGTTGAACGCTTCGAGCCCGCAGCGCGGCTCGTTCGCCGCCCAAAGCGCGGCGTTGGCGAAGTGCTCCGATGCGGTGACCTGATAGATTGATGAATAAGCGCCGGGCTTTCCCGGAAAATCCAGCGGTCGTCCAAGCTCCTTGCTGATCGCGGCGTAAACCGCGATGGCTGGCGCCAGACTCATCGGGGTGCCCGGCGCGAAACCGCACAAGGTCTGCGGCCGCAGCTCCACCCAGTCCCAGCTTTTGTCGCGCTGGAAGGCGGCGAGCCAGTCGATCTGATCGAAATAGTAGTTGGCACCCTCGTGACGCGGATCACTCTCGCGCGCCGGCGTCCTGTAGGACCCGAGATGCGAACCATAATATTTCGTGCCGGTGACCAGGACCACGCGACGCAGCGCGCGCGACGCCCGATCGATCGCCGTGACGGCGTTGACGAGCATGTTGCGGTTCGGAGCGATGTTCGATGCATAGCCCGCAGCGGCGCCGGCCGCAGGCTGAAACGCTGCGTAGAAAACGTGCGTGGCGTCCTTCAATCCGGCAAGCTTTTCCGCCACGCGCTCGGCGTCGAGGAGATCGACAGCGATGTGTCGGTAGCGCGGCGCGGCATCGGCGGTTCGGCGCGATAGACCGACGACCGACCAATCGCCCTGCTCGAGCAGCCGCGCGACGATGTAGCGCCCGATCACACCGAGCGCGCCGACGACGACGGCCTGCTTGTGCTCTGCCATGCGCACCCGATCCGTCCTCTCCCGTCGGTGGAGAGGGTATGCAAGCCCCTCGCTCGGTGCGAGGCTATTCTTCCCTCAACCCGCAGGCCAAGGCGCCGGGGCGCGTGGGCCACGCGGCAAAGCGGCAATGATAGCGAAAGCAGCAGCTGAAGACAGGAAAGTTCGACGTTTTATGGCCGATATCTTTCGTCCGGGACGCACGCGATAAGATCGATTGCACAGTTACCGGTCAAGGAGACCGCAATGACATGGTTGTGAGGAAATGAAATGAATGCGTCACTGGTGCAAAGGCTGGCGTTCCGTCGCAACACTATCGCAACAAAGCTGTTGGCTTAGGCGCTCGCCTCATTATCGCTGAGGGCTATCACGGTGCGCAGCCAACGCACGAGTGAACAATATTGTCGGCCCAAGGCAGACGTGATCCGCTTTACCCCCGAAAGCGGACATGTGCGACGTAACTAGGGATGTCCGCTAAGTGGAGATTCCCACTAAAGGTCCGTGAGCGGTCCGGATTATGGCATTCTGCGCTTTATGACAATTGGCAAGGCCCTGTTATCGCGCGCTATAAATTGGTGCCATCTACGTGCGGGCAGTAGATGCGCTCGGCAAATGCCGGCAGCGGCAGCATGGCCGTGACCGTGTTCGAGCTAGCGCCGCCCTGGCCGGCAGAACCGTAGACTCGCACGTGATAACGGTACGACATGCCCGCCAGCAAGTTATGATCCTCCCAGCGTGTCACCTTGACCGCATCGATCACCTGGTCATTGCCTAGTGGGTCGGTGCGGCAGACATCATAGCGGGCGGCGCCCGCTGCCTTATTC
>DASSYU010000055.1:0-7025 GCA_035703125.1 Pseudolabrys sp.
GTCGGAAAACGAACGGACGCGCGTATGGATCATACGTCTCGCGCCTGGCGAGCGGATCGGTTTCCACCGCCATGTGCTCGATTACTTCTGGACCTCAATCTCCGGCGGGCGCGCCCGTCAGCATGTGCACGACGGTACGACAATCGAGTGCACTTACCAGCCGGGCGAGACGCGCCACGAGAGCTACGGCAAGGGCGAATTCAAGGTTCACGACCTGGAAAATCTCAGCGATCGCGAAATGATTTTCATGACCGTCGAGTTCAAGGACAGCGCCAACAAGCCGATGACGTTGCCTGTCGGCGTACGCGCCAGCGCCGCCGCCTGAAGCGCCGCGGAATTCATCGCCCACCGCCCGGTTTGTTGGGCGGTGGGTGTTTCTTTTTGCCGCGGGCGGGGAAATTTTGGCGCGATCCATGACTAGCCAAGGTGCAAGTCATCCTGCAAACTGCGGTTGCGTGTGACTGGGGTCGCCGGGCGTATGGATTTTCCGATCGAGCTTCTGACCAATGCCATCATCGCGGGCTTGCTGCTCGGCGGCTTCTACGCCGCCGTCACCGCCGGCATCTCGATTTCGTTCGGCATTCTCGACATCGTCAACATCGCGCACCCCGCCTTCATTATTCTCGGCGCCTATATCGCCTATATCGTCAACCAGAATTTCGGCATTGACCCGATCCTGGTCAGCATCATCGTGCTGCCGGCGTTCTATGCGCTCGGATCGGCGATCTATCAGGTCTATCACGTGTCGTTTGAGAAGCACGGCCAGGACGCCTTGCGCGGGCTCGCCTTTTTCTTCGGCGTGCTCTTCGTCACCGAGGTGATGCTGATCTTGGTGTTCGGCGTCGATTATCGCTACGTGCAGGCCGGCTATATCGATTACGCCTACCGGTTCGGCCAGTTCTCAATCCCGATGCGGATGCTGATTCCGTGCGTGCTGTCGCTGCTGATGCTCGCGCTCCTGCAGTTGTTCCTGACGAGAACCTTCACCGGCCGCGCGATCATGGCGGTGGCGCAGGACCAGCTCGCGCTTCAGCTCATGGCTGCCGATCCGGTGCGCATCAAGCGCATTGCATTTTCGATTTCGATCGCCATCGCGGCGCTGGCAGGGGCATGCCTCATCGTCATTCAACCGGTCGAGCCGTCGGTCGGCCGCGAATATATCGGCCGCGTTTTCGCGATCTGCGTACTTGGCGGGCTTGGAAGCCTGCCCGGAACCCTGATTGCAGCCATGCTGCTCGGCGTCGTCGAAAGCATCACCGCGACATTTTACGGCCCGTCATGGGCGCCGGCGGTGTCTTTCGGCTTTCTACTGCTCACACTGGCCTTTCGGCCATCCGGCTTGTTCGGACGCTAGGCGAGGCCATTGGTGCGTTCACCGGTTTTCTTCATTGTCGCAATGCTGGTCGGCCTGGCCGGCTTCGTCTGCGCACTGTGGCTTGGCAACGATTACATTTTTTATGCCGGCTTTGTCGTCCTGCAATTCATCGTTCTCGCAACGGCCTGGAACATTCTCGGCGGATATTGCGGCTACGTGAATTTCGGCTCGGCCGGATTTTTTGCGGTCGGTGCATATTCGACCGTGACGCTGCACAAGCTGGCTGCAAGCACCGGACGGTATTTTCCGGACGCGCTGTTGCCGGTGGCCGACGCGATTCTCCCGCTGTCGCTTCCCATGCTCATCGTGATCGCGGGAATTGTGGCCGGCATCATCGGCCTTGGCACCGGCTACCTCACGTTGCGGCTGCGCGGCGCGTTCTTCGCCATCGCCACGTTGGCGCTTGCCGTCGTGCTGCAGACACTGGTGCTCAACTGGAGTTTTGTCGGCGGCGCGCGCGGCGCCTATATCATCGCGCCACAAAGCGTCGAGGTCGCCGGATTTCAACTGAGCTACATTCACTACCTGTCGCTGACCATGATCGTGCTTTCGGTCGTCGCGCTGACCGTTGCGCGCCTGATCGAGCGCTCGCGGCTCGGCTATGGTTTTGCGACCATCCGCGACGACGAAATTGCTGCGGAGGCTTGCGGCGTTCCAACGTTGCGGCTCAAGTTAATCGCCACCACGATATCGGGCGCGCTCATGGGCATGGCCGGCGCGCCATTCCCCTACTACATCGGCTATGTCGATCCTGGCACGGCCTTCGGACTGAGCTACGGCGTCAATTCCATCGCGATGCCGCTGATCGGCGGCACTACAAGCTGGATCGGGCCACTGATCGGCGCGATCCTGCTCGGAACCTTGCAGCAGATTGCGACGGTGACAATTTCGTCGGCCGTCAATCTTCTGATCGTGGGCATTCTGCTCATCGGCTTCGTCATCATGGCGCCGAGCGGCATTGTCGGCCTGTACAACGATTTCCTCCGCGCCGCTGCACCTTCGAAACTAAACGCCCGCGTCGTCGGCATACTTGTGCTCGCGAGCTATTGCTTCATCGTAGGCCTCGGCGGCGTGGTGTTCGGCCTCGCAGCGGCCATGGGCGCGAAAAATTCCGTGCTGGCGGGGCTGGGCGTGGTCGAAATCATTCTTTCGCTTGCCTATCTCGCCTCCGCCTACGGGCTCACGAAGCTTGATCGCTGGAGCCCGCTGTTCACGACGGCCACGCTGGCGATCTCGATTCCGCTGTCTTTCACCTATATCTGGCTGGACAGCTCGACGCTGAACGTCGTCATTCATGCCTGCGTGCTCGTTATCGATGTCGTTGCCATCTGGTATCTGCAGCGAGCCGAGGTGACTGGACTGTATCGGTCAGAGACCGAACAGCGCGTGACGTCATGAATTTCTTGCTCGACGTACGGGGCCTCGGCAAGCGCTTCGGCGGCTTTGTAGCGCTCGATGGCATCGATCTCACCGTCGCGCAGGGCGAACGGGTTGGGCTGATCGGGCCCAACGGTTCCGGCAAGTCGACCCTAGTCAATTGCATGTGCGGCACGCTCGCCAACGAAACCGGCACGGTGCAATTCGACGGTCACCCGATGAATGGGCTTGCCACGCACGAGCGGACGCATCGCGGCCTCGCGCGCAGCTTCCAGCTGCCGCGGCCGTTCCACAGCCTGACGCTCGCCGAGAATATGAAAATTCCGATGTTCTACACGGTGCACAAGCGCAGCGGCACGCCGCTGCACGCCGACAACATCGACGCACGCTGCGATGAGCTGCTCAAGCTGGTCAACCTCGACCAGAAGGCGCAGCAGCGGCCGCGCGATCTGACGCAGGTCGAAATGCGCAAGCTGGAATTGGCGCGCGCAATGGCGGCGGAGCCGAAGCTGCTGGTCGCCGACGAATCGATGGCCGGCCTGTCGCATTCCGAGGTCGAGGACATCGTCGCGCTGCTCAAGCGGCTGAACGAAAGCGGCATCACGATCATCATGATCGAGCACATCATGAGCGCGGTGATGAGCTTCTCGCAGCGGCTGGTTGTGCTTGTCTCCGGCAAGAAGATCGCCGACGGCAAGCCGGACGCCGTCGTCAACAATCCGGAAGTGATAGGGGCCTATCTTGGCCAGTAGCATCACCATTCAAGGCGTCGATGCCGCCTACGGCGCGGTGCGCGTGCTGGAAAACATCAGCATCGACGTGCGCGCGGGCGAGACCGTGGTGATGCTCGGCACAAATGGCAACGGCAAGAGCACACTGATCAAATGCATCATGGGCATCGTGCGGCCGCAGACCGGGCGCATTACGGCATCGATCGACGGCGTCGAGCACGACCTTACGAAGCTCACCACCGAACAGATCGTGGATCTCGGCATCGCTCTGGTGCCGGAAGGCCGCCGCCTGTTCCCGAGGCTCACGGTGGAGGAAAATCTCGCGCTCGGTGCGTTCCGCCCGACCGCTCGCGCGCAGATCAAGCAGAATCTGGCAGCCTGCTTCGAAACATTTCCGCGGCTGGCGGAGCGCCGCAGCCAGCTTGCCGGCTCGATGTCGGGCGGTGAGCAGCAGATGCTCGCGCTTGGCCGCGCATTGATGCTGGCGCCGAAAATCCTGCTGGTGGACGAGCCCTCGGTCGGCCTCGCGCCGATCCTGGTGGCGCGCACCATCGACAAGATCAAGGAGCTGAAGGAGCGTCTCAATCTCACCGTGCTGATGGCCGAACAGAACTTCGTGCAGGCCTTGCGCATCGCCGATCGCGGCTACGTGATCGTGCACGGCAAGATCGCCTTCGAGGGCGGCTCGGTCGACGAACTCAACAACAACGACCTGATCCGGAAATTCTACCTGGGCCTCTAGGCTTTTCGACAGTGCCAAAGAAAACGCCGCGCGGGATCCCCCCGCGCGGCGCTTTGTTTCTTGATCGTGTCGGCGTTGCTTACTGCTTCGCCTTCTCGAACGGATAGATCACGTTGCCGGTCTTGAATTCGCCCGGCGTCAGGACGGTCTGGTACGACATGCCCCGCCACACATCGAGGCCGGCGCCTTGTTTGATGCCGTGATACTGCACTTGCAGCATGCGGCCCTTCTCCCACTCGCCGTTCTTGCCGTACTTGATGTCGCCCATGACGGTCTTGAATGTGTTCTTGTGCATGTAGTCGGCGATCTTGCCGTCATCGAGGCTTTTTACGCCTTCGATCGCCTTGCCGAACAGCTCGATGTAGGCGTAGCCCCAGCCGCCGAGATAGTAGCCGAGCGGATCGACGCCGGCGGCCGCAGCACGCGCCTGGTACTTCTTCAGGAACTCCTGGGTCGACGCCAGGTTCATCTTATCCGACGGCACCCAGGTCTCGTAGTTGACCCAACCATTCAGCAACGGGCCAAGCTGGTTCTTGAACACGGTCGCTTGGAGGCCGACCATCGCGCCGCCGATCATCTTCGGCTTGAAGCCGACTTCGTTGACCGCCTTGACCATGCCGACCGAGTCGAGCGGGTAAGAGCAGATCACGAACAGGTCGGGATTCGCCGATTGCACTGCACGCACGATCGGCGTGAAGTCGGTCGTCGCCGGCGGGTAGCTCTTGTCGTAGATCACTTTGACGCCGTGCTTCTTGGCATTGACGCGCGCGCCTTCGCACGCATTCTGCGCGAACTCAGCGTCGGCGAAGGCAAGCGCCACGGTCTGCGGCTTCGGATTCTGCTGTGCCGCCGTATCGAAGAAGCCCTCGGTGAACGAGGGTTTGGTGTTCGGGCCGGTCGGAATCATCGCGAAGAACCGGTCATATTTGAACTCGGAATTCACATCGAGTCCGAACAGGATCTGGAACACCTTTTTCCGCTGTACCGCGATCGTCATCGCGGCCGCTGCCGGGACCGTGGCATAGGGGCCAAGAATGAGATCGACTTTGTCGACGTCGAGCAGCTTGGTGTAGATGCCCGGTGCTTCCGCGGCCGTGCTCTTGTCATCATAATAGATGAGCTTGACCGGACGCCCGAGCAGGCCGCCCTTGGCATTCGTCTCTTCTTCCCAGATCTGCATGCCGAGCAATGCCTGCTTGCCGTTGGCGGACAGCGGGCCTGTCAGCGACATCGAGAAACCGATCTTGATCGGCTCTTTGTTCTGCGCCTGTGCGCCGGAAAAAACGAACATGCTGCCAGCGACGAGAGTGAGGGCCACTCCCGTAAGCCAGGCGAACGTTCGGATCTTGAAACGTGAAATCATTAGTCATCCTCCCGATTAGTGTTATTTTGCTTCATCTTATGCGGATTTTGTCGCACTAGGCTAGAGGGTGGGCCGCCCACTTGGTGGGCTAAACCCCCTCCACCATAACGGTTTCCACCTCACCCGCGCCGCTGCGGCGGAAAGCCGCCGCCTTGTCGTATTCCGGCGAGGTGAAGCAGGCGACGCCCTGCTCAAAGGTGGGAAATTCGATCACGATAAACCTGTGGAATTTGTCCGGCCCTTCCATGATCTGGAAGCGCCCGCCCCGGGCCAGTACCTTGCCGCCGAACCTGGCGATAATGCCCGGCACCAGATCCGTGTATTTCTTGTATTCGACCGGGTCGTTGATCTTCGAGCGCGCCACCCAATAAGCCGGCATCGGCTTTCTCCTCATCGCCATGGCCGGGCTTGTCCCGGTCATTCGTGTTCTTAATGCTTGCGACTATCTCAAGACACGGATGCCCTGCACAAGGTTTATGCTCGGGCGAGCAAGGCTAGGCGCGAGTGCCGGGCATAGGGGAGAATTTAATTATGCCGCGTAAGGTGATCGATATTTCGGTGCCGCTTGAAAACGATGTCGCAGCCGACCCGCCGGGCTACGGGCCGAAGATCGAATATCTCGATCATCAGGCGACGGTGCCTGACCTTCTTAAATTCTTTCCCGGCCTGAAAAAGGAAGACCTGCCGGACGGTGAAGGCTGGGGCATCGAGTGGGTGCGCCTTTCGACCCACTGCACGACACATCTCGATGCGCCCTGGCATTTCGCGTCAACCATGGATCACGGCAAGCGCGCCATCACCATCGACGAAGTGCCGCTCGACTGGTGCTTCCAGCCAGGCGTGAAGCTCGACTTCCGGCATTTTCCTGACGGCTACGTTGCGACCACAAAGGACGTGGAAGCCGAACTCAGGCGCATCGGTCACACACTCTCTCCGCTCGAAATCGTTGTGGTGAACACGAGCGCGGGCATGGCATACGGACGCGCCGACTACGTTGCCAAAGGTTGCGACATGGGGCGTGACGCCACCATGTATCTGCTTGAACGCGGCGTACGCGTGACCGGAATTGATGGCTGGAGCTGGGACGCGCCATTCGTATTCACAAAAAGGAAATACGCCGAGACAGGTGACGCCTCACTGATCTGGGAGGGTCATCGGGCCGGACGCGAGATCGGATATTGTCACATCGAGAAACTTCATAATCTTGAGGCGCTGCCGCCGACCGGTTTCACGGTGAGCTGTTTCCCCGTGAAAGTGCGTGGCGGCTCAGCCGGTTGGACTAGGGGCGGTCGCGATCATTGATGCTTGATTGCCCACCGCACCGGGCGATAGCATCCCGTCCAACGAAAGGTCCGGGGCAAGTCCCGGCAAAACAACATTTCAGGGAGGATCACGTGGACAGACGTCATTTCGTCGCCGGTAGTGCTGCGGCCGCAG
>DASSYU010000061.1:0-2239 GCA_035703125.1 Pseudolabrys sp.
GGCGACGAGGGGCCGGATTATCTGATCGACCTCTATATCGACGAGTTGCGGGCATCCCTCGGCCAGATCGGCGCGCGGTCGATTGCGGAAGCGCGGGAGGCAAGCATCCGTCACCCCGGCGTTTTTGAGTTTCCGGCTAAACGGACCCCGAAAGCGGCCCGCAAGCGCTAGGCCGGCGGCCGCACGCATCAGCGTCCGAAATCACGATCTCAATAAAAATCATCCCTGATCTGCGGCACCGGCAGTGGCGATTCACTGCCACCGCCGATACAAAGAGCGGCTTTTTTCCTGGGGACACACATGTCCGCTGCTGCTGAGCCGCTCGAGCACATCGTGCCAGACGACAATCTGGCACGGCGGAATGCCATGGTGCTGGCGGCTGCACAGGCACTCGCGGGCGGCAACAACACCGTCATCGTGAGCACCGCGAGTATCGTTGGTGCCGTGCTGGCGCCGGACAAGGGTCTGGCAACGTTACCGGTGACGGCAATGGTGTTCGGCATGTGGCTCGGCACGTTGCCGCTCGGTGTGCTGGCGCGCAAATTCGGCCGGCGTTTCGCCCTTCAATGCGGATCGGCCTTCGGCGTTCTCTCCGGCCTGATCTCCTATTCCGCGGTGATGAACGGCAATTTCTGGCTGCTGCTCTTCGGGACGTTTTGTGGGGGTCTCTATGCGGCCGCGCATCAGTCGTACCGGTTCGCGGCTGCCGATACCGCGAGCGATGCCTATCGACCGAAAGTCGTTTCATGGGTGCTCGCGGGCGGCGTTTTTGCCGCCGTGCTCGGCCCGCAGCTCGTAATCTTCACCAAAGATCTGCTGACGCCACATCTTTTTGCGGCAAGCTATCTCGGCCAATCGGTTTGCGCGGTGGCAGCGGCGTGCGTGCTGCAATTTGTGAAGGTGCCGCCACTTGCAGCTCCCCGCCACGGCAGCGTGAGGCCGCTGGGCGAGATCGTCCAAAGTGCACGTTTCATCGTTGCGGTCGCTTGCGGAATCGCAAGTTACGCCATGATGAATATGCTTATGACGTCAGCGCCCCTGGCGATGGTCGGCTGCGGCCATTCGGTGACCGATGCCGCGCTCGGAATCCAGTGGCATGTGCTGGCGATGTATGCGCCCAGCTTTGTGACCGGCTCGCTGATCGCGCGCTTTGGGGTCGAGCGCATCACAGGCATTGGCCTTTTGCTCATTGCTGCGACCGGCGTCGTCGGTATTTCCGGCCTCTCGGTGGCTCACTCCTGGGCTGCGCTGGTACTGCTGGGCGTCGGCTGGAACCTGTCGTTTATCGGCGCCACCACGATGGTGACGCAGTGTCACCGTCCGCATGAGCGCAACAAAGTTCAGGCCTTCAATGATTTCCTGATTTTCGGCAGCATGGCGCTGAGTTCCTTTGCCTCGGGGCAGTTATTGGACAAGTTCGGCTGGGCGACGATCAACGAAGTGATTTTCCCGACGATCTTCGTGACGGGCGCGCTTTTGGTCTGGCTCGCGATGCGGCCGCGGGCCGCCACGGTTTAGCCCACCATGGGCCAGCGGCCCGAATCAGGGCCACTCCGGGGATAACGGCGCACACCCAAATTCCGCGTTGCGCATTCCATGGCTTTTTGGCTATATCCGCGCGCTTACCGGTCGGGGTGAAGCGCCCTTAGAAGCGGCCATCCTCGACGCTCCTGGCGCCGGCGGGAGCGTTCGTCCTGCCAGCACCAATCAAATCGAGGAATATGACCACCATGACTACTTTGTGGTTGATCGTCGGCTGTGGGGTGCTCGCGATCGTCTACGGAATCTGGGCGACCCAATCGGTGCTCAGCGCCGATCCCGGCAGCAAGAGAATGCAGGAAATTTCCGAGGCCGTTCGCGAGGGCGCGCAGGCCTACCTTAAGCGTCAATACGCCACCATCAGCATTGTCGGGGTGGTGATTTTCGTCATCATCGGGTTCACCCTCGGCTGGCTGGTCGCGATCGGCTTCGCGATCGGAGCCATCCTGTCGGGAGCGACCGGCTTCATCGGCATGAACATCTCGGTGCGGGCCAACGTGCGAGTGGCGCAGGCCGCCACCAAGTCGCTGGCCGGCGGGCTTGAGCTTGCCTTCAAGTCGGGCGCCATCACGGGAATGCTGGTTGCGGGTCTCGCGCTGCTTGGCGTGACACTCTATTTCGGCTTCCTGACCGGCACCATGCACAAGGCGCCCAATGACCGAACGGTCATCGACGCTCTGGTCGCGCTCGGGTTTGGCGC
>DASSYU010000077.1:0-9615 GCA_035703125.1 Pseudolabrys sp.
CAATATCCTTGATTTCGAAATTCCTTATTCCGTGGCCGAGATCGACGCCGCCAAAAAGCTGGTGCTCGAAAAGAACGGGAAGAAGGAAGCCTATGTTCGTCCGGTTGCCTGGCGCGGATCCGAGATGATGGGCGTTTCGGCACAAAGCAACACGATCCATCTGGCCATCGCGAGCTGGGAGTGGCCGAGCTATTTCGACCCCGAGCAGAGATTAAAGGGAATCCGGCTGGACCTCGCCGAGTATCGCCGCCCTGATCCGAAGACGGCGCCCTGCTCCGCCAAGGCGGCCGGCCTGTACATGATCTGCACGATCTCGAAGCACCGGGCCGAGCGCAAAGGCTACGCCGACGCCATGATGCTCGATTGGGAAGGACGTGTCGCCGAATGCACCGGCGCCAATATTTTCTTTGCGAAGGACGGCAAGATTCACACGCCGATCGCCGATTGCTTCCTCGACGGCATCACCCGCCAGACCGTCGTCGGGCTCGCGCGCAAGCGCGGCATGGAGGTGATCGAGCGGCGTATTACGCCGGACGAGCTTACGAGTTTTTCGGAATGCTTCATTACCGGCTCGGCCGCCGAAGTGACTGCGGTCGCGGAGATCGCGCACTGGAATTTCAATCCCGGCGGGATCACCAAGACGTTGATGGACGACTATACGGCCGAAGTGAAGCCGAAGGCGGTAGCCGCCTAGTCAACGCCGGCAACGGCGCGCGGCTCCTGCGGCCGCAACAACGTGACATAACGCACGCGATTCTCCGCAACAAAGCGGTCCATACGCTCGTCGAGGACGCGCCGCTTGCTTTGCGACGCGTGCCTGAGCATCAGATTGCCTCCGCCGCCCATCGCAACAAAGCCGACGTGAAAATAGTCCAGGTTTGATCGCCTGGTGATGAACCCCACGATATCACCATTTGCGAGCAGCGCCTTGTTGCCCAGGAACACGGCACTCGGAATCACCCTGATCGCAAAACGGCGGCGACCAAGCGCCCGGTGCCAATAGACGTTCTTCTCGATTTCAATCGAACCCGCCATGTCAATCGGTTTGCACACCTGGTTCTCGACGTTGTGCTGACCCCATTCGAAGAAATAATGATTGCGCTCGCGCCAACTGACGGCACCGTCGTGATAACGGATGGTTTTCAACACCGATTCGAATCTGTCGTGACTCCCGGCGCGTGCGGCTGCCAGAACGGTTTCACAAAAGGTCACGCAGTCAAACCCATCGTCGCGCACGACGAATTGCTCCGGCCGCTGCGGACTGCCGATCAGCGTGTGGCCAAGATAGCGCGTGCCCCGCAGCGCCCCTGAAATGAAGTCGATCTTTTCCGAGATTGAGCCTTTGGATTGGGCCTCAATGATGAGACGGCCGATCCTTGTTTCCGCGGCACGGGCGTGACCCAGGCCGGCCGCCAATAACGCGCCGCCACCGAGAAGATAAAGTATATCGCGGCGATCTGGACGCTGAGTGAGGGCCATCAGGTCTCCCTGCCGCCACTAATCCTTGATCACGACCAGCCGGTCGACGCCGGACTCCGCACCCCAAACCTCGCCCGGCCGGCCAAGTAATTGCCGGACCGAGGCACCGCGCTTGTCGCTTGGAAAGCTCTCGAAGGCCTCGGTCGCCGGATCAAACCGGATAATGGCGTTGGCGGCGAAGTCGGTGACCCAGACCTTGTCGTTGTTGTCGACATAGATGGCGTAACACCCGCTTTTGCTCTTCGGCAGGCTCCAGACCTTCCATGCCTTGTTGATCGGATCGAAGCGACCGATTTCCCCTGTATTCCAGAAGCTCACCCACAGCAGCCCCTTGGAATCCGACCAGATGCGGCGGGGACCGACGCCCGGCTTCGGCGGCGTCACCATCAAGGCATCGCCACTCACGGTATCGATCTTGACGATGTGGTCGCCCGCAAGCGAGGCATACCAGACCTCACCGCTCGGCGTCGTCGTGATGCCGTAGGGTCCGGTGCCTTTCGGCGCTTTCCAGGCTTCGACTTTTCCGCTCGACGGATCAACACGCCCGTAAACGCCGCTCTGCCCCGTGAACCACAAAATACCTTTACGATCGAAGGTCGCGGTGTTGAGATTGGCGCCGGGAAATTCCTTCGGCAGCGGAAAAAGCTTCACGGCCTTGGTGGCCGGATCGAAGCGCGCGATGGCGTTCTGTCCGCTGTCGGTGATCCATGCGGCACGATCGGGGCCGACAATGACGCCGTGCGGTGCCGAACCCGGGCCAAGCGCAATTTGAGTTACCTGCCCGCTTTTCGGATTGAGGATGCCGAGCGCGCCCTGAAATTGAGCCGTGTACCAAACACTGCCGTCCGGTGCCGGCGCAACGTCGTGCGGATGCGCTCCGCGCGGAACTTCAAAATAGGCTACCTCCGCGGACGACGCCGGGTGAGCAGCGAGCGCCACGACAGCAATTGCCGCCAACACGACCGGAACCATATTGCCCTCCAGCAGACAGCGGCTATTCCGCTGCTTCACGCTCGCGACGCAAAACCTCCCACCGCTCCGCCGCCGTGTCATCGGCAGCTTTGGCGGCCACCCAGGTTTTTCCGCTCGCCGTCTCAACCTGTTTCCAAAATGGCGCGCGGGTCTTGAGATAATCCATCAGGAACTCGGCGGCGGCAAATGCCGCTTCGCGATGTGACGACGCCGTCACGACAAGCACAATGTCCTCGCCGGGCTTAATTCGACCATACCGATGAATGACGGTGACTCCGAGCAGAGGCCATCTGCTCGCTGCCTCGGCCGCATGCCGCGTGATCTCGGCTTCCGCCATGTCCGGATAATGTTCGAGCGTGAGCGCTGCAATCGGTTCGCCGTTCTCGGTACCGCGGCAAATTCCGGTAAATGTAATGAGCGCGCCGACATCATCGCGGCCGCGTGCGAGCTTCGCCGCTTCCGCGCCGGCGTCAAAAGGCTCACGCTGCAAACGTACTGTCGGTGTCATAGGCCGTAATGTAGCCCGCCGGCGGCCGTCCGGCTATCCGCCCGTCATGGGTGGAAAAAACGCGATTTCCCCGGCGCCTTTGATTGCGGTCTCGGGGCGCACGTGACTCTGGTTAATGGCGGCGCGGATCACATTCCGATTTTCGAACGCGAATGCGTATTCCTCGCCGCGCGAGGCCAGCCAGGTCATCAAATCGCTTATCGTGGCAACTCCCGGTGGAACCTCAACCGTTTCCTCCGGCTTGCCGACGCGCTCGCGCACCCATGCGAAATAGCGCAATTTCACATTCATTCGTCGATCACATAGCGCAAGCCGGCGCGCATATAGTCCCAGCCAGTATAGAGCGTCAGGAGCGCCGACAGCCACAACAGCATGATACCGACTTGGGTGACGACCGGCACGATGCGATCGCCGGCATCACCCGCGATCAAAAAGCCGACGGCAACCATTTGCCCGGTTGTCTTCCATTTGGCGAGGCGCGTCACCGGAACGCCGACTCTCAATTCTGCGAGATATTCGCGCAGGCCGGAAACCAATATCTCGCGGCAGAGGATGACGACGGCTGCGAGCAGCGTCCATCCGCGAATTGTTTCCTCCGCCGCCAGCATCAACAGACAGGATGCGACCAGCAGTTTGTCGGCGATGGGATCGAGCATGCGGCCGAGCGAAGACTGTTGGCCCCACGTGCGTGCGAGATATCCGTCGAGAATATCCGTCACACCTGCCGAGACAAAAAATACCAGCGCAACCCAGCGCAGCCACAACGGCCCGTCAAAAATGCTCTGCCAGTAGAGCAAGCCGACGACCACCGGTACCGCCGCAATTCGCGCATAAGTCAGCAAATTCGGCAACGCCAGCGGGCGTGCCGGCAACGGCCGGGAACTGATGGCATTCATGGCCGGAAAGGAACACCCGCAGCGCGGTCAGGTCAACCGGGCATTGCGGCTCAATCCCCACTGATTCTACTGGATTGGAGGTTTGGGCAGCCTGCTCTTGCCGGGCTCCATCACAAATGTCTGATCAAGGGAATACCATTCGCCCTTCACGTCGCTTGCCGGCGGAGCGTCGCTGTGCCGCACATAGTTGCCGACCAGCGCACGAGTCACGCCGAACTGCACGTCGGTCTCGAGCTTTTCGTCATCATTGACATAAACCTGCGAGATCAGAGTCTTGAAGCCGTCCTTGAAGATCAGAAAGTGCAGGTGCGCCGGGCGATAATTGTGACGGCCGGTTGCACGCACGAGGTCGCCGACCGGACCGTCAACGGGAATCGGGTAGCCCGCAGGCTTCACGCTTCGAAAACTGAAATGACCACGCGCATCGGTCTTGAATTTTCCCCGCAAGTTCATCGGCGCCTGCTTGGGGTCCTGTTGTTCGTAGAAGCCCTCGGGCGAAGAGTGCCAGATATCGACTTCGGCATCTGCAATCGGCTTTCCGGCCTGATCCTTGACCCAGCAATTGACAAACAATGCAGGCCCCGGTGTCGGCGAACGCACGATTGAGCCGCCGCTCTCCGTGCGCGGCGAATTCATTCGCCAGAATGGCCCAAGCAGGTTCGCGGTGGTTTCGGTCTGCCCGTTGTTTCCATTATTGAGAAGACAAATAAGGGTTGAAAAGCCGAGCGAGCCGGACATCAACACAACTTCGTTGTGCTTGTCGTCGGTCTTCTGCCCGAGCCTCGCGACGTATTGGACCGCCTTCTCGAACTCGTCCTCGGTGAGGTGGACGTCGCGCGCAAAGGCGTGCAAATGCTCCACCAGCGAAATGAGAATCTCGCGCAACCGAGGTGGCTGCGTATTCTTGAATGCTTCAGTCACGACTTTTGTGACGTCTTCCTGCCTCTGAATGATCATCTATCGCGTTCCATCTACGGCTGACTCGTGGAAGAACTCATATATCTTTCGCGCGGTCTCCGCACTAATTCCGGGCACCTGGGCCAGATCGGGCAGACTTGCCCGCTCGATCGCTTTCACCGTGCCGAAATGTCGAAGTAAAGCCCGCTTGCGGGTGGGACCGATCCCCGGAATTTCCTGCAATCCGGCTTCGCGAATGTCTTTCTTGCGACGCGTGCGGTGCGATCCCACGGCAAAACGATGGGCCTCGTCGCGCAACCGCTCGATGAAATAAAGCAAAGGGTCGCGCGGGGGCAGCTTGAAGGGGGCGCGGCCTGCAATGAAGAAGGTCTCGCGACCCGCATCCCGATCAGGGCCTTTTGCAATCGCCACGACCGGAACGTCGACGATGCCCAGCGCGGTCAATGTTTCCTGCGCGGCATTGAGTTGCCCCTGGCCGCCGTCAATGAGCAACAAATCGGGCCAAGGCTGGTCTTCGGCTCCGCCGGTGACGAGGTCACGCACATTGTTCGCCACAGCGCGGGGGTTTTCTTCGAGCAACCGTTTGAACCGTCGCTCAAGGACTTCGCGCATCATCCCGTAGTCGTCCCCGGGCGTAAGATCGGATGATCGAATATTGAACTTGCGATACTGGTTTTTGCGAAAGCCTTCGGGTCCGGCGACGACCATGGCCCCCACTGCGTTGGTCCCGCCGATGTGGCTGTTGTCGTAGACTTCAATCCGGCCCGGGGGACGCGGCAGCGAGAACGTTTCCTTCAAGGCGCCCAGCAGCTTTTGTTGCGACGATGTGTCCGCAAGCTTGCGCGCGAGTGCTTCGCGCGCATTGGCCAAGGCGTGCTGCACCAGTTCCTTGCGTTCGCCGCGCTGAGGCGCGCTCACCTCGACTTTGCGTCCGGATTTGGCCGTCAGCGCTCCGGCAAGCAGCGCTCGCTCGTCAAAATCGTGCGAAACGAGAATGAGGCGCGGCGGCGGCTTGTCGTCGTAGAATTGCGCGAGAAATGCGCCGAGCACTTCCGCCGGACCAATGCTGCGGTCGGCCTTCGGGAAATAGGCGCGGTTCCCCCAGTTCTGTCCCGTGCGGAAAAAGAAAACTTCGACGCAGGAGTACCCGCCCGCCTGATGAACGGCGAAAACGTCCGCCTCGTCCGTGCTGCGCGGATTGATTCCCTGGTGCGATTGGATCGCTGAGAGCGCCGACAGACGATCCCGGTAGATCGCTGCTCTTTCATAATCGAGAGCAGCGGAGGCCTTGTCCATTTCGCGCGCCATCTCTTTTTGCACTGACTGGCTGCGGCCGGACAGGAATTCGTTCGCCTCCTTCACCAACTCGGAATAGCCGGCGAAATCGATTTCCCGCGTGCATGGCGCCGAGCATCGCTTGATCTGAAAGAGGAGACACGGCCTGGTCCGAGCCTCGAAATATGAATCCGAGCAGGACCGCAATAGGAAGGCGCGCTCCAGCGCATTGATGGTGCGGTTGACAGCGCCGGCGGACGCGAACGGACCGTAATAGTGCCCGGGCCGCGTACGCGCGCCGCGATGCTTCAGGATCTGTGGTGCCCAGTGATCCGACGTGATCAGGATATAGGGAAACGACTTGTCGTCACGCAGGAGCACGTTGAAACGCGGCCGCAGACGCTTGATCAGGTTTGCTTCCAGCAACAGCGCTTCGGTTTCGGTCTTGGTGGAGACGAACTCCAGGCTCACCGTCGCTGCAATCATGCGCGAAATTCGGCTGTCGTGGCCGGTCGGGCGCGCGTAGGCCGTCACCCTTTTTCGGATGTTCTTGGCCTTGCCGACATAGAGTACATCGCCCTGCGCATCGATCATGCGGTAGACGCCGGAGGCAGATGGGGCGAGCTTTGCAAGCCGTGCGATCGCGGCGCGGCCGGCAGCCAATGTACCGGCTGTCGCGCTCTCCATCTCGAGCTCCGGCAACGAAGAGTCGTCGTCCTCTTCGCGCAGCTCGCTCACCGGATCGATGTCTTTATTGGTGCCGTTCATGCTGGAGAAGATAGTGCGTGGCATGCATTTGCGCATGACCAAACTGAAAATCGCGGAGCCGCCGCTATTCCACGGCCTCGCTGTCGGCGGTCCGCCACGCCAGGTGTTGTCCGCCGTCGACGGGAATTGTTACACCGGTCACGCTCGTGGCCTGTGCAAGATAGAGGACCGCAGCTGCGATGTCGTCGGGCCTCGGACCGCGATTGAGCGGCGTGCTTTCCGCCTGTGCCGCAAACTGGGCATCGGTCTGGCGTGGGCTTGGAAGCGTCGGCCCCGGCGCAACTCCATTGACCCTGATCCTCGGCGCCAACGCCTGCGCCAGCGTGGTTGTCGCAATAAAGAGCGCGCTCTTGCTCAACGTGTATGAGAAAAAGCGCGGGTTTGGTCTAAGCACACGCTGATCGACGATATTGACGATTGACGCGTCCAGGCCTTCAGGCACTTGCGCCGCGAAGGCCTGCGAGAGGAAAAGCGGTGCCTCGAGATTTACGGCGATCGCACGCTGGAAGCGTGCATGCGACATTGTCTCGATATCGTCCGGCTCGAATTCTCCCGCATTATTGACGAGGAGTGTAAGCCGGCCGAATGCGGCAGCAGCCGGCATGAGGCCGCGAACCGCCTCGTGATCGGCAAGGTCGGCAAGAACAACGCGGGCCTGGCCGCCGGCTCCCATGATCGTGGAAGCGAGCCTCTCTGCGTCGTCGCGCGAATTATTGGCATGCAGGACCACCGCATAACCCGCACGCGCCAAGGCGAGCGCGATCGCCGCCCCAATTCGGCGGCCGGCGCCGGTGACCAGCGCCGTGCGAGCGGCGCCCTTTGGACCGTCAGCCATCGCGCCCTGCCTGGCATCTCCCCGCGGTCACACGTTGTGCCACCGATTGCGCGCTCTCCGCATGCGGTCCGCCGCCAACCGACCGGCGCAGGCCGCACATGGTAAAGAGACTCATACCAAAAAACATAAAACTAAGGGTTCTTTAGGGATGTCGCCCGCGAGCACTTCTGCATTCACAACCGTTTAACCTAAAAGGCCCGATAAATCCTCCACGAAACCGTCGATGTTTTGCCGGCGGGTCTGCACGATCGCTCCTTTGCACATTCGGGGCGTGCAGGGAGCGGAGGTGAGTGGAGGGTAAGATGAAGAAGACGATCATGGCGATGGCAATCGCGACGGCGGCAAGCGGCAGTGCTGCTGCCGCGGACCTTCCGCGTGGCCCTGCGCCGTATTATCCGCCGCCCCCGATTGCCTATAACTGGACCGGTCCCTACGCCGGTCTCAACCTCGGTTATGAATGGGGCAAGGTTACAAACAACGTCACTGAGCCGAGCGGCATCGCTGGCGGAGGTCAGATCGGTTACAATTGGCAGCTGGGTCAATTTGTGTTCGGTCTCGAAACGGACATTCAGGCCAGCGGCGCCGACGATACATTCGCTCCGTACAAATTTTCGAACCCCTGGTTCGGCACATTGCGCGGCCGCGCCGGCTTCGCCATCAATAACGTGATGCTGTACGGAACAGCTGGCCTCGCCTACGGCGAACTCAAGGGTGAGTTTTTCGGCCTCGAAGAAGACAAGACTCTGGTCGGCTGGACCGCTGGTGCTGGCATCGAGTATGGCTTCACCCAGAACTGGTCCGTGAAGCTTGAGTATCTTTACATGGATCTCGCAAGCCGCACCTACACGATTACCGGCGCGGACAACGGCCTGCACGCGAGCTTTCTGCGCCTCGGCGTGAACTATCACTTCTGACACGCTCAGAAACTTTTCGGGTGCGAAAACCTCGGGCCCATCGCCCGAGGTTTTGTTTTGTGGCGCGCGATGCAGAGGTTCCGGCCGCTGCGGCAGTTTCGGCGCGCCGACCGACGTGGACTTCCGCGCCAACATCGTTCGCGCCGGCGTGAACTATCGCTTCTGATCGGTGATGAATTTGTGCAAAGCCCCGGTCGTTTGACCGGGGCTTTTACCTTCATAGCGCGTGCGACCTGTTCAGCCGGTAACCACCAGGTTCACCGCTTTTGGCCCTTTGCCTTTCTTGTCAGGCTCGACATCGAAGCTGATGCGCTGGCCTTCGTTCAGGCCTTTCAGCCCCGCCTGCTCTACTGCCGTAATGTGAACGAACACGTCGCGCCCGCCATCATCCGGTTTGATAAATCCGTACCCCCGCTCGCCGTTGAAAAACTTCACGACACCCGTTTGTGCCATCGGCAAACTCCTCTCCCCCTCTGCTCCGCCGCCGGCCCCACGCACGGCGGCTCGGCTGGACATTCACAATCGGGGAAAGCGTCGGCCACAACGGCCTCAGTCACTCCGCCGGCCCCCACAGGAGGCGGAACGTCACTGCCAGCGAGGAACTACACACCAACTGGAGGCCTGTGGAAAGAGCCAAGGGGTCAATGGCGGTCTGGCAGCGGTCGCGCGGTAAGCCAGTCCAGCCGAAAGCCGGGTTTACCCGCCCCTCCGAAGACCTGAATTAAGGCCGGTAAAAGGGTCGAAAGCTCCTGCTTTAGGGTCCAGGGCGGGTTGACCAGGATCATGCCAGCGCCGTTGAGGCTAGCCGGATCGCCAAACGGCTCTACGAGAATTTCAGCCCGCAAGACCTTCCGCAGCCCCAGGCGCCCAAGGCGTTTTGCCAGCATGTCGGCCTCACGACGGCCTTTGACCGGGTACCAGAGCGCGTAGATCCCGGTTGCCCATTTGCGATAGGCCGCACCCAAGCCGGTGACGAGGTTCGAGAAGTCACTGTCGGCCTCGAAAGGCGGGTCAATGAGCACAAGGCCGCGCCGTTCCTTTGGTGGCACA
>DASSYU010000141.1:0-3175 GCA_035703125.1 Pseudolabrys sp.
CTGAGCCAGCGCGGGAAGAGCGCACGATGACCATTCCGGTCGATCGCGACAGGCTGCGCCGCACCACCGCTCCGCACCTTCTGTGCGAGCGGGCGCGAACGATGCCGGATTCGGTTGCCTTCCGCTCCAAGCACTTCGGCACTTACCGCGAGCGGCGGTGGCGCGACTACGCGGCGCTGGTCGCGCATGCGGCGCGCGCGCTGCAGGATCTCGGCATCGCCCGCGGCGAGCGCGTCGCCATCATGGGCGACGTCTGCGAAGAGTGGATGTTCTGCGATCTCGCCACGCAATCGCTCGGCGCCATCACCTACGGCATCTATCCGACGGCAGCGCCGGCCGAGGTCGAGTACCAGATGCGGGACGGCGGGGCCTGTGTCTTCATCGCCGAAGACCAGGAGTATGTCGACAAGATCCTGCCAATGGCGGATCGGCTGCCCGACTTGCGGGCGATCGTCGTGCTCGACGATTCTGCCATGTTCGGTTACGCGCAGGAGAAGCTGCACCGCTTCGCCGATCTACTCGCCGCCGTGGAAAAGGCCGACCTCGCCTGGCTCGAAAACAAAGTCGCGGGGCTTTCACCGACGGATCCCGCCTTCATCGTCTATACGTCGGGCACCACCGGTCATCCGAAAGGCGCGCTGGTCAGCCACGGCAAGCATCTTGCCGCCACCGACACTGTGGTCGCGCACTATCCGACGTTGCGCGAGAAGCCGCACCGCACCGTCGTCTATCTGCCGATGTGCCATGTGCTTGGCCGCGACGTCGCCATCACGCTGCCCCTGATGTCGCAACTGGTGCCGCATTTCGGCGAGGACCCGGAGGATTTCGCAGCGACTTTGTTCGAGGTTGCGCCGACCGTGATGTTCACCGTGCCGCGTTATCTGCAGAAGTTCGCCTCGCATGTGCTGGTCGGCGTGCTCAATTCCAGCCGCATCAAGCGCAGCGCCTACGAATTGGCGGTGCGGTTCGCGCGCAAGCATGTACGCCGCCGCTGGGACGGCACCGCATCCGGCCTGCGGGAAGCCGCCTACCAAGTACTGCGGGCGCTGGTTTTCCGGCCAATCCTCAACAAGCTCGGCTTTGATCGGCTGGAGCTGGTGGTCAGCGGTGGTGCTTCGCTACCGGCGGAGACCGCCGTGCTCTGGCAGATTTACGGGGTCAACGTCGTTGAAATGTACGGGCAAACCGAGGAGGCGGGCGGCATCATCGCCGGCCAGCGCGGGCCCTTCGCGCGCCCGGGCAATGTCGGCACCGCGGTCGACGGCGTCGATGTCACGCTCGCGGAGGACGGCGAAGTGCTGGTGCGCAGCCCGGACCTGTTCGACTGCTACTGGGAGAACGATGAAGCGACGCGCGAGATCAAGCGCGCGGATGGATGGCTGCGCACCGGCGATATCGGCGAGTGGCGCGACGGGGCTTTGCGCCTTATCGATCGCGCGCGCGACTTCATCGTCACCGTCGGCGGCAAGACGATTTCACCGTCCTTTATTGAGAATGCGCTGCGCGCGAGCCCTTACGTGGCGGAAGCCGTGGTGTTCGGGCATGGGCGCAAATACCTGACCGCAGTGATCGAGATCGATTTCGACACCGTCGCCGACTGGGCGCGCGCCAACAATGTCGGCTATACCGGTTTCACCAGCCTTACCGCGCATCCGCAGATCGAAAGGTTGATGCGTGTCGAGATCGATCGGGTCAACGGCGATCTTGCGCGCGTCGAGCAGATCAAGTCGTTCCGCATTTTGCCGAAGGCACTCGACCCGGAAGAGGAGGGCGAGCCGGTGACGCCGACGCGGAAAGTGAAACGTAAACTCATGTACGAGCGGTTCCGCGACCTCGTCGACGGAATGTACGACGATAGCGAGGAGCGGCTGATCGCCGCCGGAGCCGGCGATGTGAAGCTTTAGAAGTAGCAAACAACGACAACGGGAGGACCACCATGTTCAAGAAGGCTTTGCTCGGCGCCTTAGCCGGCGTCTTGGCGGCGACCGCTTTTGCGCTGCCTGCGGCCGCGCAGGATTACGTCGTCGGCGTCACGGCCGCGCTCACCGGCCCGCCGTCGAGCACTTACGCGCCGGCGGTCGACGCGATGCGTCTTTATATCGACCGCGTCAACGCGGCCGGCGGCGTCAACGGCCGCAAGATCAGACTGGTGATCGAGGACGACGGCGCGCAGCCCTCGAAGGCCGCGGCGAACACGAAAAAACTGATCACGCAGGACAACGTGGTCCTGATGGTGAATGCGAGTCTGTCCTCGACCTACGCGCCGGTGATCGCCGAGACCAAGAGCGCGGAAGTGCCGCTCCTGTTCGCAAGCGGCGTGTGCCCGCAGAGCGTCTATCCGCCGGCCGATCCGCTGCAGTTCTGCACCACCGGCTACGCGTCGCATTTCGACAGCCAGGCGACGCTCGACTTCATCAAGGCGACCGCAAAGGGCCCGGTGAAGATCGGCTTCTCGGCGATGGCGATCCCGCTCTCGCGCGGCGAAATGGATTACGCCATGGAGCTATCGAAGAAGGTCGGCATGGAGCCGGTGGACCAGGAGGTGATCCCGCCGCCGACCGCCGACTACACGCCCTTCGCAACCAAGCTCAAGGACGCCGGGCCGAACTGGGTTTATTCCTGGGCGCCGTGGGTGACGCAGGTGCGCACGCTTGAGGCCCTGCGCAAGCTCGGCTGGAACGACGACTACATCGCCTGGGGGCATCTCGAGGCCGAAGCCGAGCTGGTGAGACTGAAGGACGGCAAGTTCTACGTCATCAATTCGAACGCGCTGTTCCAGGACGGCCTGCCGATCCAGAAAGAGATCGATGCGGCCGCCAAGCAGGCTGGCTCGAAATACCCGGCGCAGACCATGACCGAAGGCTGGATCGGCGGCATGGCGATCGAGGCCGCGCTGAAGGCGGCCGGCGCGTCGGCCGATCGCGCCAAGCTGCGTAGTGCAATGGAGAACCTGACCATCGACACCAAGGGCCTGCGCGGTGGTCCGATCGTGTGGACCAAGGACAACCACTTCCGCACGCAGCTCTACTACCGTGTCTACAAGTGGGACGGCAGCAAGATCGCGCGCGTGCAGGACTGGAAGAACTACGCGGTGAAGTAGGCAACCCTGTCATTCCGGGACGGCGCGAAAGCGCCGGACCCGGAATCCAGACACTGACGCCGCATTTGCCGCTGG
>DASSYU010000151.1:0-5195 GCA_035703125.1 Pseudolabrys sp.
GCCGAAACTGTGAGCGAGATCGATGACGGTCTTGCACAGAGGAGCGTTGACCTTGTCGGTGCCGCAGTCGGCGACGAAGGACTTGTCGAGCTTGAGCTCCTCGAAAGGCATTTCCTCCGCCTTGGCGAGCGTCGAGTAGGCGCGGCCAAAATTGTCGATTGCAAGCCTGACGTTGTGCGGCACACCATGCGCCCTTGCCTTGGGCGTCCGCCGGTTCCAGACCTGCGTAAAGTGAAGCGGCAATCAAACTAGCAATCAGAAATGAGCGGCGCATGGATATCTCCGTCCATTCGATATCAACCTGGTCCATGGGCGGCGAACAAGCAATGTGGTGTTACGAAAAAGGGACCGCCGCGAGAGCGTAAATCTTTGAAAAGAGTGAGTGGCGACCCCGGCTGGATTCGAACCAGCGACCCTCAGCTTAGAAGGCTGATGCTCTATCCGGCTGAGCTACGGGGTCGGTACCTCACGGTTTACCTGTGCCGGACGGCCGATGCCATGACTGGCAAAAAACATTTTTAATCACGTTACGGCGGCAGTTGTGCGTGCCGGACGATGCAATTAACGGCACCCCAGACAGCGCACATTTCTGTTGTTAGATTAAACTCTTAGCGTATTTCTTTAAGTGACTCATCCGACTTTTGAGGATATTGGCCGAGCCGATTGATCGTCGTATCAATTCCCTTTGCCCAGGCGGGTTGCCGCACCGGCTGGAGGGGGTGTTGCATCTTTTCGGCCATGTCCTCGACACCATCCGGACCTGAAATGAGGACTGCGGCGAACCGTTGCCGCGGGAGGGTTCATTCCATGCGCTGTCTCGTTCGCGCCGGCATTGCCGCCGCGCTCGTTGCTCTTGTCTTTTCGCCTGCGCTCGCCGCGGACAAAGCGTTCAAGCAGAGCGGGCTCGACGAGGCGGCGATCAAGCTCGAGGCGCAGATCAAAAGTGACGCCGGCAATGTTGGAAAGCCTGCCGCCACGCTGCGGCGCGATGCCGATGCCGCCTTCCAGAAGAACGATTTCCGTGCAGGCATGCTGGTGCTCGGCCAGCTCGTCGCCGCCGCGCCCGACGATGCGACGAGCTGGTTGCGCTTGTCGCGCGCCGTGCTGCAGATCAAGCCGCGCGACGACCGCGAGAAGGCGCTGTTGCTCGATCGTGCTTCGACCGCCGCCTATATCGCGTACCAGCGGTCGCGTGACCGCAACGTCGAGTCCGACAGCCTGTCAGTTCTTGGCCGGACGCTTGCCGACCGGCAGCAGTGGCGCGGCGCGCTCGATTCCCTGCGCCTGTCGCTGGAGCTGAGGGAAACCGCCGACCTTCGCAACCAGTACGAAAAACTGCGGGCCGAGCACGGTTTCAGGCTGCTCGACTATACGGTCGATTCAGATTCGATTTCACCGCGCGCTTGCTTCCAGTTCTCCGAGGAGCTGCCGGGCCGGCGCACCGACTTTTCTCCCTTTGTCGCCGTTGCGGGTATCGAAAGGCCTGCGATCGCCGCAAGCGAGAAGCAGCTTTGCGTCGAAGGCCTCAGGCACGGCGAACGTTACGCGGTGACGCTGCGTGCGGGACTGCCTTCCGTCGTCAAGGAAACGCTGGCGAAATCGGCCGAGTTCACGATCTTCGTGCGCGACCGCAAGCCCTTCGTGCGATTTTCCGGCAAGGCCTATGTGCTGCCGCGTACCGCGCAGCGCGGCATCCCGGTGTTGAGCGTCAACACCCAGGCGGTGGCGCTCTCGATCTACCGGATCGGCGATCGCAACCTGATCGATACGCTTCTCGGCTACGATTTCCAGCGCAACTTGAGCCGTTACCAGGCGGAGCGACTGGGCAATGAGCGCGGCGCCAAAGTGTGGAGCGGCGAGTTTGCCGTCGAGTCGAAGCTCAATGCCGAAGTGACGACCGCTTTCCCGCTCGACCAGGCGGTCAAGGATCTCAGTCCCGGCGTCTACGTCATGACGGCGGAGCCGAAGGATGCCGTCACGAACGACTACGGCCAGCAGGCGACACAGTGGTTTGTCGTTTCGGATCTCGCGCTCACGGCCTATACGACCCACGACGGCATCGACGTCTTTGTCCATTCACTTGCGATGGCCGATCCGCGCGGCAGCGTCGAGGTGCGCCTGATGGCGCGCAACAACGAGCAGCTCGCTGTCCGGCAGACCGACCGCAACGGTTTCATCCATTTTGAAGCAGGACTGGCGCGGGGTGAGGGAGGGCTCGCGCCCGCGGCGATCGTCGCGGCCGAGAAGAATGACTACGCTTTCCTGAGTCTGAAATCTGCTGCCTTTGATTTGTCCGATCGTGGCGTCGCTGGCCGTGCAATCCCGGCCGGGCTCGATGCTTTCGTCTACACCGAACGCGGCGTTTATCGCACCGGCGAGAGCGTCGCCATAACCGCGCTCCTGCGCGATTCGCTCGGCGCGGCAGCGCTGAATGTGCCTTTGACCGCAGTGGTCGAGCGTCCCGATGGCGTCGAATACAAACGCGCTGTTGTGGCCGACGGCGGCCTCGGCGGACGCTCGCTCACCGTGCCGATCGTCGCCTCGGCCTCAACTGGCACGTGGCGGGTGGCGGTCTACACCGATCCGAAGCGGCCGCCGGTCGGCGAAGCCACCTTCATGGTCGAGGACTACGTGCCCGACCGCATCGAGTTTTCGCTCACATCGACGGCCAAGGGAATTTCACGCAACGCGCCGGCGCAGCTCGCCGTGGACGGTCGTTTCCTTTACGGCGCGCCGGCCTCCAGGCTCGATCTCTCCGGCGAGGTCACCGTCGGCGTTGCAAAGGAGCGTGCCGGATTTCCCGGTTATGCCTTCGGCCTGTCCGACGACGAGGTCACTGCGGTTCGGGAAGAGCTGGACGACCTGCCAGCCACCGATGCATCGGGCAAGGCGGCTTTTCCTGTGAAGCTCGACGAGCTACCCGCCAGCACGCGTCCTCTGGAAGCGCAGATCACGGTCAGAATGGCAGAGTCCGGCGGCCGCGCGGTCGAGCGCAAGCTGACGTTGCCGGTCACGCCCGACGCGCCGATGATCGGCATCAAGCCGATGTTCTCCGGGCGCTCGCTCGCCGACGGCGCCAATGCGGAGTTCGACGTCGTGATGGCGGCGCCGGATGGCAAAACGCTCGCGAAGCCGGGGCTGCGCTACGATCTGCTGAGGGTCGAGACCAGCTATCAGTGGTACCGGCAGAGTGGCCAGTGGGAATACGAGCCGGTCAAGCGCACCGAACGCGTTGCGAGCGGCACCATTGATGCCGCCGCCGACAAGCCGGCGCGGCTGTCGCTGCCGGTGAAATGGGGCCGCTATCGTCTCGAAATTTCAACCGGCGAGCCGAACGGCGCCATCACGTCGGCCGGATTCGACGCGGGCTTCTATGCGGACGCGGCGGCGGACACGCCCGATCTGCTCGAGGTCGCCCTCGACAAGCCGGACTACAAGCCGGGCGAAACGATGAACGTTTCGGTGACTGCACGGACTGCGGGCCGGCTGACCGTGAATGTCTTTACCGACCGGCTGGTTGCCAGCCAGTCGCAGGACGTAAAGCCTGGTGCCGCGCGCGTGAGCCTCAGCGTGGGCCGCGACTGGGGAACGGGCGCCTACATGGTCGCGACTTTGCGGCGTCCGCTCGACGCCCCCGCGCAGCGCATGCCGGGCCGTGCCATCGGTGTGCAATGGTTTTCGATCGACAAGGTGGCGCACACGCTCGCCGTCGACATGAAGTTGCCTGCGACGATGCGGCCAGGCGCGACACTGAGCGTGCCGATCAAGCTCACAGGCCTGACGGCAGGCGAGGAGGCGCGCGTCGTTGTCGCCGCGGTCGATGTCGGCATCCTCAACCTCACAAATTACAAGCCGCCGGCGCCCGACGACTATTACCTTGGCCAGCGTCGGCTGACCGCCGAGATCCGCGATCTCTACGGGCAGCTGATAGACGGCATGCAGGGCGTGAAAGGGCAGATCCGGTCGGGTGGCGATTCCGCCGCCGAGCTCTCCGGCTCGCCGCCGACACAGGCGCCGCTCGCTCTTTATTCGGGCATCGTCACTGTCGGCCGCGACGGCGCCGCGCAAGTGCAGTTCGATATCCCGGCCTTCGCCGGCAGCGTTCGCGTAATGGCGGTGGCCTGGACCAAGGAAAAAGTCGGCAAGGCGTCCGGCGACGTCGTCGTGCGCGATCCGGTTGTTCTGACCGCGACGCTGCCGCGCTTCCTGCGCACCGGCGATCGCGGCGCAATGCAGCTTGAGCTCGACAACGTGGAAGGTGCGGCGGGCGACTACAACCTCGCTCTATCCACTGACGGAGCTGCGAAACTGGAGGGAAATCAGCCGCCAGCACTCAAACTTGCGGCCAAGCAGCGCGATCGTGTGTCAATCCCGATTGCAGCCTCCGGTGCCGGACCCAGCACTGTGACCGTCAAAGTGAGCGGACCTGATAATTTTACGCTTGAGCGCAGCTACGCGCTCGACGTGCGGCCGGCGACGCAAATCCTGACGCGCCGCACCGTGCACGCGCTTGCCAAAGGCGAAACGCTCACATTGTCGAAGGATCTGTTCGCCGATTTCGTGCCGAGCACCGGCCGCGTCGGCCTGTCAGTCGCCGTTTCGACCTCGCTCGACGCCGCGACGCTTCTTAACGCGCTCGACCGCTATCCCTTCGGCTGCTCCGAGCAGATCGCGAGCCGCGCCATGGCGATGCTCTACGTCAACGAACTTGCAGCGCAGGCGCAGCTTGCGCCCGATGGTGACGTTGATCAACGCATCAGGGATGCAATTTCGCGCCTGCTGGCGCGGCAGGGCTCGAACGGCTCTTTCGGCCTGTGGTCGGTCGGCGGCGACGATCCCTGGCTCGACGCCTACGTCACCGATTTCCTGACGCGGGCGCGGGCGCGCGGTTTCGACGTGCCGCAGACGGCTTACACGCTGGCAATCGATCGCCTCCGGAATTACGTCGCGGTCGCGCCGGAGCCATCCAAGCAAGGCGGGCGTGAGCTCGCCTACGCGCTCTATGTGCTGGCGCGTAACGGCGCCGCGCCGATCGGCGATTTGCGCTACGTCGCCGACGTCAAGCTTTCCGACGTCGCAACGCCAATCGCAAAAGCCCAGATTGCGGCAGCGCTGGCGATGGTCGGGGACAAGGCGCGCGCCGATAACGCCTATCTTGCGGCGCTCGACGCGATTGCGCCGCAGCCGAAGCTCGA